>JACRCY010000592.1 GCA_016218785.1 Deltaproteobacteria bacterium | reverse complement strand
TCGCGCTGCTCTGCGGTGACGGGCACGCCGCGCGCCTGCAGCACGGCAACCACGCTCTCGGCCTTCCCCTCGGCCTTCCCCTCGGCCCTCCCCCTGGCGTCCGCCTTGCGGAGGCCCTCGTCCTGGTACTGGTAGCCGGTGCGGAGCATGCCGAACGCCTTTCTCGCGGCGGCGCTGAGGGCCGCGCGGATGAGGTCATAATACAGAGGGTCTTCTCCCGATCGAGTGGGTAGTTTGAGGGCACTTTCAGATCTCCGGCAGTATGCAAGTGAGGATCTTGAGGCGCAGGTACTCCTCATCGCGGAGACCGTACGCGCGGCGCTGGATGACGCGGATCTTGTTGTTGAAGCCCTCGACGAATCCGAGCGCCACCTTGTTCTCGGGCTTGCAGTAGGCGGCGATGCCGTCCCAGTGAGCGTCGATCATCCGGGCGAACTTCTCGTAGGGCTTGAGACGCTGCCACTTGAGGGCAGCGCGCCAGTTCTCGAAGAACCGACGAGCCCAGCCTTCACGCTGGTAGTCCCAGAGCTGGCCGAACAACTCCTTGAGGAGGTAGGCGGTGTTGAGCCGCTTGTTCGCGGCCAAGAGCGTAAACGAAAGCCCTCGGGAGACCGGGGGCTTTCGGCTTTGCGGGGTTGGGCGCCGGCAGCTCCCCGAAGCCGACGCGCTGGGCCACGAGCTACCAGCCAGCCTCGAAGGCCCCTTGATCGGGCCGCGCGCCCGCAAAGGGCAGGCTCACACCCGTGCCAGCGCCCCAGCTGAGCGGCCTGGCGACGGAGATCGTGTTCGCGCCGACATCCACCGAGGTGATCTGCACCGTCGTCGTTTGACCCTCGAGCTGAATGAAGTCGGGCGGGACCAGCCCTCGGCCGTCGCTGAAGTACCCCGCGCGCTCGACGGGGACGGTGGTCCCCGAGCCGGCGGAGGTCGTTCGCGTCAAGAAGACGCCGCGGTCGATGCACGGGCTCGCGGACCGCAGGTGGAAGTCCATCGCCGCGAGGTCCTGCGGCGTCGGCGACGGAGCGAGGCTGACGAAGAGCGGGTCGCCCGCCTCCTCCCAGTTCCCCTCCACCTGCTGCGCCGCGCGGGTGACGTAGTAGAAGAAGATCGCGCCCTGCTGGCTGGAGTGGATGATGTTGTTCTTGATCGCCACGTTCGTCATCGCGTTGTGCTGGGCGTTGTCCACCCATCGCGCGAGCAGCATGCCCGCCTTCATGGGTGTCCAGGTGTCGATCCGCGGGAAGCCGTTGCGGTACAGCACGTTCGCGTAGATCAGGTTGTTGCTCGCGTCGTTGCCGTTGCCCGAGTCCGCGGTCAGCGAGAGGCCCGTCGCGTCGTTCGAGAAGAGGCGATTGCGGCGGATCACGTTGTGCTGCGTGCGCACCGCGAGGCCCGACGACGAGTCCTGGTCGGGCGGCACTCCCGAGAACGCGATCACGTTGTCCTCGATGACGTTCCGCACGTTCTCCGCGGGGAAGCTCGTGTTGAGGATCACGTTGCGGTTGCCGCAGAGCTGGTTCGTCTGGGTGCGGTGGCAGGCGTACCAGTTCTCGTTGTGAAACGTGTTCGCGCGCACCACGTTGTCGCTGGAGTAGACGCCGAGCAGGTGGTGGCCCCCGTAGGAGAAGGTATTGCCGATGACCAGGTTCTGATCGCTCCGGTCCACGGCCGAGTCGTTGCCGATGTCCAGGAGGCAGCCGGTGTCGTCGTACGTGGTGCCGACGACCGTCTGCTTGCCCCAGCGCGAGAAGGTGCTGCCGTAGATCCGGTTCCGGGTCGAACCCAGCCGCACGCGAGCCCCCGCCCAGTTGGACCCCGGCCCGCCCGGGTTCTCGAACCGACAGAAGCCGATGTTGACGTTGCTCGACGCCGAGATGAGCAGCGCCATGCCGGTGGCGTCGATGACGGCGATCCCCTCGACGGTGACATACGAGCGCGACTCGAGGCGGATGCCATAGGCGACCCCGGTGATGGTCACCGTCTCGCCCGGGAAGGCGGCGAAGGCGATGCGCTGGGTCTCCGACGTTCCCGAGTTCACTGGCGCGATCGTCTCGTCGTAGGTGCCTGCGCGGAGCAGCGCCGTCTGCCCGGCGACGAGCGTGCGGTTGGCCTTGCCGATGGTGCACCAGGGCGAGGTGATGGTGCCCGGGTTGGTGTCGGCGCAGGGCCCGCCCCGGGAGCCCCTGTCGACGTAGAACAGCGCCGCTTGCTCGACGCAGCCGTCGTCCGCCCGGCCGTCGCAGTCGTCGTCCAGCGCGTTCCCGCAGACCTCCGCCGCCGAGGGAATCAAGGGCGCCGCGTCATCGCAGTCCGCGGCGTGGCACACCCCGTCGCCGTCGAGGTCGAGGCAGGAGCCCGCGTCCGCGCCCGAGCCTGCGTCGCCCTGTCCCGCGTCGGCGCTCTCCCCTGCGTCGGCCGCGCCGCCGTCTGGGCCCGGCCCAGGTGGCTGCGTGCAGGCCACGAGGAGCGGTGCGACGAGCAACGTGATGGCGCGTGTCATCGGGTCTCCCATGCAGGCCGTCACCGCAGGATGCCGGGTCTGTCGTCGATGCAGGATCAATTTGGGATGGAGACTCGCCGTGGGCCCGCTCAGCGGCCCCGCGTCAGCGTGAAGGAGTAGCTGCGCCCGCGGTTGTCGCAGCCGGTGCCCTCGATGCGGTTGGGCTTCACCTGCCGCCCCACCAGCGTCGCCTGGTAGCCGGTGGCGTCGGTCAACAGGCCCTCGAACACCACCCCGCGGAGCGAGCCGCCCAGCGACGGCCCGCCGGCGACGACGCTCTTCCCTTCCACCTGCG
>JACRCY010000599.1 GCA_016218785.1 Deltaproteobacteria bacterium | reverse complement strand
CGGCGAGCCAGCCCGCGTCCGGCACGGCGAGCCAGGTCGCCGCGCCCGCGGCGTCCGCGCAGGAGGAGGCGAAGCCGGCCAGGCCGGCCAGGGGCAAGAAGAGCATGGACGCGGCCGAGGAAGGGGGGGGGCACGTGGCGAAGGCCCTGCTCACCCCCGCGCAGGTCGCGAACCTGGCGAAGCTCATGGTCCTCCTGCTCCTCTTCTGCGCGTTCCTGTGGGGGACCGAGGCGCTGCCCCTGGGCGCGACCGACTGCCTCGTCGCCGTCGCCATGTACCTCTTCGCGGTGATGCCGATCAACGACATCGCGCGCGCGTTCATGCAAGACGCCGTCTTCTTCCTCTTCGGCATCCTGGCGGTGGCGGTCGGCGTCAGCAAGACCGGCCTCGACAAGCGCATCGGGCTCATCCTGCTGTCGCGCATCAAGAGCCCCGCGGCCTTCGCCTTCCTGTTCTACCCGAGCATCGCGATCTCGGCCTCGTTCCTCTCGGAGCACGCGCTGGTGGCGCTCCTCATCCCGGTGCTCATGGGCGTCTACAAGGCCACTTGCACGGCGCACGGCGTCGAGAAGGACCGCGCCCTGGCGCTGTTCCTCGTGCTGGGCATGTGCTTCGCGGCCAACCACGGCGGCCCGGGCTCGCCGGCCGCGGGCGGCCGCAACGCGATCATGGTCGGCTACCTGGCGGCCAACGGCACGCCGATCAACTTCACGCAGTGGATGGCCATCGGCCTGCCGCTCGTGCCGGTGACGGCGGCCAGCATCGGCCTCTACATGTACCTGCGGCTCCGGCGCCACTTCAAGGTCGCGACAGTCAACCCGAGCGAGGTGGTGAAGGCCGAGGTGGCCAAGATGGGCAAGCTGCGCGGCCGCGAGGCGCTGATGGCGGTCATCCTCGTGACGCTGGTGACGGCCTGGGTGGTCCTCGGCGAGCACTCCGGCCTCGGCGGGCCGACCCTGTACGCGGTCATGGCGATGTTCGCCGGGCGCATCCTGACCTGGCCCGACGTCCAGAAGGGCGTCGCCTTCGACGTCGTCGGCCTGTACGCCGCGGCCTGCGCCCTGGGCGTGGGCCTGAGCTTCACGGGCGGCGCGCTGTGGATGGCCCACGCCTTCGTGGGCGCCCTGCCGGAGTTCCTGACCCGGGGCGACAACCTCGCCATCGGCGTGAGCCTGCTGTCGGGGACGATCACCCAGTTCATGAGCGACGGCGCCACCGTGGCGGCGCTGGGGCCGGTCGTCTTGCCCATGGGCGATCTGACGAACGTCCACCCGTGGAAGGTGGGGCTCGCCTGCGCGTTCGGCTCGTCGTTCGCGAACATGCTCGTCGTCGGCACCCCCAACAACGCCATCGCCTTCGCCATGTGCCGGGATCCGGAGACCGGCGAGCGGCTGATGGAGGTCATGGACTTCGTCAAGTACGGGTTCGGCGCCACCCTCATCGCCTGGCTCGTGCTCTGGCTCTGGGGGATACTGGGGTACTGGCGGTTCCTGAGCTGGCCGGTGTTCCAATGAGGCGTGCCCGCGCGCGCAAGGAGGCACCATGAGCAGCCGTCCCATCCGCGTGCTTCTGGTCGACGACGAGGCCGAGCTGGTCGAGTACCTGACCAAGCGCCTCACCCGCAAGGGCCACTCGGTCGTGGGTACGCTGTCCGGGAGGGACGCGGTCGCGGCCCTCGACGGCCAGACCTTCGACGTGGCCGTGCTCGACCTCAAGATGCCGCAGATGGACGGCCTCGAGGTCCTCAGGCAGGCCAAGTCGTGCCAGCCCTTCCTCGAGGTCGTCATCCTCACCGGGCACGGCTCGATCGAGAGCGCGCTGGAGAGCGGCCGTCACCAGGCGCTGCGTTTCCTCAGCAAGCCCTACGAGTTCGACGACCTGTCCCGGGTCATCGAGGAGGCGGCCGCCGCCAAGCGGCAGCACCAGAAGGCCGCGTTCCTCCAGGCCATGAAGGAGCTGGCCACCACGCAGCTCAGCGCGCAGGAGATCCTGGCCGAGACCGAGCGGCTGCAGCGCGAGTACGAGCAGGAATAGCGCTTCCTCACTCCACCGGTCGCAGGAAGACCCGGAAGGTGGCGCCCGCGCCCGGGGTCGACTCGACCGTGATCTCGCCGTCGTGGCGCTTGGCGATGGCGTAGCAGATCGACAGGCCGAGCCCGGTGCCTTGTCCCGGCGGCTTGCTCGTCACGAACGGGTCGAAGAGCCGATCGCGGACCTGCTCGGAGATGCCGGGCCCGTCGTCGCGGACCGCCACGATGACGCGGCCCTCGCGCAGCGCCGTGGTCACCCAGACGTTGCCCCAGCCCCGCTTGCCGATGGCCTGGACGGCGTTGTTGCCCAGGTTGATCACGATCTCCTGGAGCTGCATCTCGTCCATGCGCACCCGCGGCAGGTCCGGCGCGAAGTCGCGGTGCAGGGTCACCTTGGCGAAGAAGGCTTCCTTCTCCAGGAAGGGCAGGATCTCCTCGACCGCCGCGTTGACGGCCACGGTCTCGCCGGTGGCCGCGCTCTTGCGTGAGAAGGCCAGGAGGCGCTGCGTGATGCTGCGGCAGCGCACCACCTGCCGCTGGATCTTGGGCAGGCTGTCGCGGATCTCCTCGACCAGCTCCGGGCTCCGGCACGCCGGGTCGTCCTCGATGAGGTCCTGGAGGTAGCCGACGACCTCGGAGATCACGGCGACGGGGTTGTTGACCTCGTGGGCCACGCCGGCCGCGAGCCGGCCGACGGCCGCCAGGCGCTCGGACTGGAGCACCTGGTTCATGAGGGCCTTGCGGTGCGAGATGTCGCGGCTGATGCCCACGGTGCCGATGGGGCGCCCCTGGGAATCCTTGAGCACCGAGAAGGTCAGGCTCACCGGCACCTCGACACCGTCCTTGCGGTGGTGGGCGGTGTCGACCTCCTGTATCGAGCCCTCGGTCCGCACGCGCCTGACCAGGGTCTCGCGCTCCTCGGGGTGCCCGTAGAACATCGCCGCCGGCCGGCCGATGACCTCCTCCCGGCGGTAGCCGAGCGTCGCCTCCGCGGCGCGGTTGAACGAGACCACCCGCCCCTCGAGGTCCGCGGTGATGATCATGACGGGGGAGTTCTCGAGGATGTTCTGCAGGTAGTCCTTCGTCCGCGTGAGCTCCAGCTCCGCCTGCTTGAGGGCGGTCACGTCCTTGGACATGCCGCAGACCGCGGTCACGTTGCCGGCGCCGTCGAGCACCGGGTACTTCACCGTCGCGAGGGAGATCCGGGAGCCGCGCAGCTCGACATCCTGGTCCACGCTGACCTGCCGGCGCTGCTGCAGCACCTCGCGGTCGCTGGCGCGGAAGACCTCGGCAGCGGCGGGCGACAGGATCTCGCGGTCGGTGCGGCCCAGGATCTCGTGCTTGGAGCGCCCCAGGAGCAGGCCGCCCGCCGGGTTGATCTCCAGATACTGGCCGGCCGGGTTCTTGATGCAGATGGACAGCGGCGCCATCTCCATGAACTGCTGCAGGCGCACCTCGGTGGCCCGCAGCTCCTCCTCGAGCCGGACGCGCTCGGTGATGTCCTGCGTCGACTCGATGACCCCCTTCGGCGCGCCGTCCCGCGCGAGCAGGGGAGCCGCGGTGATGGCGGCGTAGCGGACGTGCCCGTCGGGAGCGAGGTGCTTGCGCACGTCCATCTGCGGCCGCCGCGTCTCGATCACTCCCTGGAAGGGGCACCCCTCCACCGACACGCGGCACTCGCCGCGCGCACGCTGCTCCAGCTCGTAGCAGTGCCGGCCCCGCACCTGCTCCAGCGTGACGCCGTTGGCCACGAGGAAGGCCCGGTTGACGTGCGTCACGACCATGTCGTGGTCCATGACCACGATCTCCTCGGGCAGGGAGTCGAAGATCTGCGACACCCAGTCCTTCTCCTCCGCGACCCGCTGCTGCATCTCGATGCGGTGGCGGATGATGGCGTCGTCGGCCGTGGACAGCTCCCAGAAGAGCTGCGCCGCGAAGTGATCGATGAGGCGCACGTGGCGGGGACGCTCCCGCTCCAGCTCGTCGCGCACGTCGTCGCGCCCGGTCAGCTCGATGACGAGGTCGAGGTCGGGGATCGCGAAGAGTCGCCGGAAGTCGTCGGTCACCAGCGGCACATCGTGCTCGCGCGCGACGCGCATGCCCGGCGCGGCGACGTCGGGCTCGGCCAGCCCGCAGATGCGCAGCCGGACGCCGCGGAACTTGTCCTCCGCGGCCATGCGGATGAAGGAAGCCCCTCCCTGTCCGCCCCCGACGATGGCGGCGCGCAGGTGCGAGTGCGTCGGTCTGTGCTCCGGCCCTGCGGGCATGGGCTCCCTGCGGGGAGGCGCGCGGCGACCTAGCGAGTCGGGGACGAGCCGCACGCCGTGCGCAGCACCTCCGTGAGGCGGTCGGTGTCCACCGGCTTGGTGAGGTAGTCGAACGCCCCGAGCCGCATGCCCTCGATGGCCTGCGACACCAGGACGTGGCCGGTCAGGAGGATGACGCTCAGGCCCGGGCGCTCGAGCCGCACCTGGCGCAGCGTCGCGACGCCGTCCGGGCCCGGCATGCGGATGTCCAGCACCACCGCGTCGAACGCCGTCGCGCGGATCCGCGCCAGGGCCTGCTCGCCGTCGTGGGCCACCTCGACGTCGAAGCCCCGGAGGCCGAGCCGCTTCGCCAGCGCCGCGGCAAACTCCTGCTCGTCGTCGACCACCAGCACGCGGGGGCCGGCGCCGGCGGCGGGCTTGCCACTGGGCATGGTCATCGACGGTTCACCGGCATGCGCGCTTCAGCTCCGGCAGGTGACGCGCTCGACGCAGGTCACCAGCTCGTCCAGCGCCACCGGCTTGTGGAGGCACTCGGCGGCGCCGAGCGAGATGCCGTCGTCGGGCAGCTCCGCGGCGCCGTGACCCGTCATGAGCACTACGGGTATCGCGGGCCACTCCTGGCGCATGCACCGCAGGAGATCCAGGCCGCTCCGGCCGGGCATGATGATGTCGACCACCGCGCAGTCGAACGACTGGCCGCCGAGGAGCCGGAGCGCGTCCTCCGCGCTCTCCGCCTTGGTGCAGGCGAAGCCGCGTCGCTCGAGGCGCGCCGCCAGTGGCTCGAGCAGCTCCGGCTCGTCGTCCACCAGCAGGACTCGCACCGCGCGCATGGGCCGACTCTCGCAGAGGCCCCCGCGGGTGTCAACCGCTGGAGCCGCCCGGCCGGGAGCCGCCCGGCCGCCCCGCGGGTACCGTTCCGCGTCGCCTCTGCTACCATCCCCTCGGGCGCCGGGACGTGCGGCGCCCGAGGTGCGTCGCAGGTGATCCGTCGCCTCATCGCCATCGGCTATGCGCTCGGGCTCGCGGGCCCGGTCGCCTTCCTGTGCCGCTGCTCGGCCAATCCCCCCGAGGAGCGCGTGGTCTTCTTCGGCGCCTCGATCACCGAGGACTGGCCGCTCAAGGGGTACTTCCCCGGAAGGCCCTACCTCAACCGCGGGCAGGGGGGCGAGCTGGCGTTCCAGATGCTCGCGCGTTTCCAGCGCGACGTCGTCGACCTCAAGCCGCGCGCCGTCGTTCTCAAGCTGTGTGCGATCAACTTCGGCCCCACGGCGCCGACCCTCGGCGTCACCAAGGCGGAGTACCGCGAGATGATCGAGCGGGCCCAGGCGGCCGGCATCAAGCCGGTGCTGGCCACCGTGGTGCCCGTGAGCCAGGCGTGGGCCGACCGGAAGGGGCCGAACGTCCAGGCCGGCATCCTCGCCTTTGGCGGCTGGGTGAAGGACGAGGGGCGCAAGCGGCGGCTCGAGGTCGCCGACTACCACACGGCCCTCGCCGATGCCGAGGGGTTCGTCAATCCGCGCTACTCGACCGACGGGCTCCACGTGAGCCCGGCCGGCTACGCCCTCATGACGAAGGTCGTGGGCCCCGCCATCGACACGACGCTCCACGGCCGGCGGCCGCCGCCGAAGGCGCCGCCGGCGCCGAGCCACCGCCGCCGGCCGTAGCGGCGGCTCAGGCGCTCGTGCGGTCCACGTCCACGCGCAGCGGCGCGTCGGGGTTGCCGTCGGGGCCGCCGCTCCGCATGCGATCCCACAGCAGCATGGTCGAGAGGGCGCCGACGAGCGCCATGTTGTCGCTGTTCGAGGGGGGGACGTCCTTGAAGCGCTGGCACTTACCCAGCAGCCGCTCGATGGCGACGGGCTCGAAGATGCCGGCCTGGCGGAGGCTCTCGGCCGAGAGCAGCTCCACCACGTAGTCGGGGGCGCCCTCCTGGACGAAGGTCTGGGCGTCGGGCGCGCGGTAGGGCTGCTTGGGGCGCTCCAGGATCTCGGGCGGCAGCAGGTCGCGCATGGTGGCCTTGAGCACGTGCTTCTCGTCGAGGACGCGCAGCTTCACCAGGGGCGGCATGGCGTTGCACAGCTCGATGACTTCCGGATCGAGGAAGGGGAAGCGCCCCTCGACCGAGTGCCCCATCAGCATGCGGTCGCCCTGCGCGCCGAGCAGGTACTCGCCGAGGAGCGTGCGCACCTCGAGGTACTGCGCCTGGGACAGCGGCTCCCAGAACGGGACCTCGGGCGGGAGGTTCGTCTCCAGCTCGTTGACCGGCGCGTAGTCGCCCAGGGCGGCGCGGGTGTCGGCCGAGAAGAGGCGCCACAGGGCCTGGGCGGCGTCCCAGCGCGGCAGGTGCGAGAAGACCGGGGAGCGGAGGCGCTCCTGCCCCTTGGCGAAGAAGGCCTGGGCGAACGACCGCGCGCGCGCCGGCGAGCGCGTCATCCACGGGTAGAGGCGGGCGAGCAGCCGCTGCCGGTTCGTCGACTGCGGTCGGCGCGCGCAGAAGCGGCGAAAGGCGGCCTCGCGGAAGATGTCGTAGCCGGCGAGCATCTCGTCGGAGCCCTCGCCGGTCAGCACCACCTTGTAGCCGCTCGACCGCACCAGCCCCGACAGCACGTAGAGGGGCGCCGGCGCGGTGCGGAGGATCGGCACCTCCGCGTGCGCCACCACGTCGGGGAAGACGCGCGCGATGTCGTCGTACCCGACCTCGACCTCGCTGTGATCGGTGCCCAGGCGCTCCACCATCACCCGCTGGAACGACCCCTCGTCGAAGTCGCGGTCCTTGAAGCGGAGGCTGAAGGTCCGCAGCGAGCCGCCGACCTCGGCGCGGCAGAGGGCCGCGATCACCGACGAGTCGATGCCGCCCGAGAGGTAGACGCCCACGGGCACGTCGGCGCGCAGCATGCGCAGCTTGACCGCCCGCCCGAGGGTCTCGCGGAGGGCGTGGGCGTGCGGCGCCACGTCGGGGAGCCCCTCGCCGCGGAGCGTGGCCACGGGGTACGAGGGCTGCCAGTAGGGGCGCATCGTCGACTGGTCGCCTTGGGCCACCACCAGGTGACCGGGCGGCACCATGGAGACGCGGCGGTGCACGGTGCGCGGCGAGATCGCGGACCAGAAGGTGAAGACCTGCGCCAGCCCGCGCCGGTCGAAGTCGCGCGGCATGTCGGGGTCGGCCCAGAGGGCCTTCACCTCCGACGCGAAGAGGAGGCGCCCTGGGGCGCGGCCCAGGTAGAGCGGCAGGATGCCGACGCGGTCGCGCGACAGGACCAGGCGGCCGCGGCGCGTGTCCCAGATGGCGTACGCCCACTGCCCGTTGAAGCGGGTGCAGCACTCCTCCCCCCACTCCTCGTAGGCGTGGACGATGACCTCGGTGTCCGACCTGGTGCGGAACCGGTGCCCCTTCGCGCGTAGCTCCTCGGCCAGCTCCACGTAGTTGAAGATCTCGCCGTTGAAGACGATCCAGACGGTCTCGTCCTCGTTGGCCAGGGGCTGGGCGCCGCCCGCGAGGTCGATGATCGACAGTCGCGTCTGCCCGATGGCGACGCGGTGGTCACGGTAGGCGCCGCGCTCCTCGGGGCCGCGGTGGTCGAGCCGTGCGATCATGCGCCGGAGGGTCCGCGGGTCGGGCGGAGCGCCTCCGGGACGGCTGAGGATGCCGGCGATGCCGCACATGCGCCCGGGATTCTAGGTGAGCCGGGCCGAGCGCGCCACCCCGAGCCGTGTGGGGCCAGGGACCGACGTCGGTGGGCCGCGCCCCCTCCCGGACGCGACGGCCGCGGCGTGCGCCGGATTCCTGCCCGACGTGCGGTCGACGAGGACATCCGCTGCGGCCAACCCCTGCAACCGAGTCGATGCATCGCCGCCGGGCCGAAGGACGCCGACAAACCTAGCCTGACGCGTCGTCCAGCCAGTGATCCGGTTTCCGGGAAGGACAGGTGGGGTAGGTCCGGGTTCGGGACGGCTACTCGTCGGCGAGCCGAAGCGCCGTGCGGAACAGCGCCTCGGTCATGTGAAAGCCGGTGGCCCGCAGCGCCTCGAGCACGGGCGTCACCAGAGCGATCCGTCCCGCGGCCTTTGCCCGGAGCACGAGCCCGAGCGTGCCGAAGACGCGAAGCCCAAGCTGGCCCGCGACGCGGCGCGCCTTCTTGTCGTCCAGGATGATCTCACTGCGCGGTGGCTCGAGCGCGAGGGCGATCGACTCCGCCTCGCCAGCGCCGAGTTGCGTCCCGAGCGCCGCCACCACCACCGGGTCGCGAGGCTCCCGGACGGCGATCCAGTCGGGCAGGGGCTCGCCGAACTCGGCTCTGACCGCAGGCGCGACCACCGGCGCCAGATCCGCGCCCAGCAGCCCCAGGTGCCCGATCTTGTCCAGTGCGATCAGACACGTGCTGTCGACGACCACCATCACTCGAGTTCGTGCTCGAGTTCCGTCGCCGGGTAGTCGAAGACGGCGACGCCGTGCTTGCCCATCAGCTCCAGGAACGCCCGCTTGGAGTAGCCCGCCAGTCTGGCCGCCTCCCCCAACGAGAGCCTGCCGCTCTCACACAGCTTGAAGGCCAGGAGAAGCTGAGCCTCTTCGACGGGCACTTCGGCGGGTAGCTGCAATCTGAGTTCGGCCACGATCAGTCCCTCACCCTGACTATACGTCGGCCCTGGCTCGATGCAAAGGACATCCAGCCAGGCCCGTCTACAACCAGTACCTGAAGAGGTAGCACACCCTCTCGAGGAACCGCTCCCCCAGCGCGCGGAGGCGCCAGTCGAAGAGGGAGACCTCGCGGCAGCGCTCGCGGTCGGCGGCGAAGCGCTCCTCCATGCGGGTGCCGAAGTCCACGTCCACGACGTTGAGGTTGACCTCGAGGTTGTGGAACATCGAGCGCTGGTCGAGGTTGAACGACCCGACCGTGCTCCACACGCCGTCGATGACGGCGGTCTTGGCGTGCATGACGGCGTCGGGCCACAGGAAGAGGCGCACGCCGTCGCGCAGCAGTCGGTCGAAGAGCCGGTGGCTGGCGAAGTGCGCCGTCACGAGGTCGCCCCACTCGGGGACGATGACCTCGACCTGCACGCCGCGCCTGGCGGCGTTGTGGAGGGCGCGGCGCGCGCCGCGCGGCGGGGTGGAGGAGGGGTTGGCGATCCGGATCGACCGGCGCGCGTTGCG
>JACRCY010000591.1 GCA_016218785.1 Deltaproteobacteria bacterium | reverse complement strand
GGGCGCGGGCGCCACGGCCACGGGCGCCGGCTCGGGCGCCGGCTCGGGCGCCGGCTCGGGCGCCGGCTCGGGCTCGGGTGCGGGTGCGACGGCCACGGGCGCGGGCGCAGCCGGCGGCGGCGAGGTGTCCATCGTGTAGCAGCCAACCGACAGGCAGGTCAGGAGCAGGACGAGAGCGCGCATGCGAGGTTCCCTCCGGGTGGGGCCGACGGGCCACCGAACGGGTGCCCGCGGCCGCGTGTGCCGGCATCTTACGCCCCGGCCGGGGGCGCGAACAACGGGGTCCGCGTACCAGCAGCCGGCGGGGGTCGGCGGCCAGGCTCCGTCTGCGGCGGACGGTGGGGGCAGGATCTTGCGCTAGGCCCAAGTTCTTGGGGGCACCGTCAACGGTGCCGCAGGGAGGAGCGGCGGGGGGGAGACGGGGAGCGGGAGCTACTGCTTGCTGCCGACCAGCTTATAGGTCGAGGTCGTCGAGTAGCCGCGCACCATGACGTAGATGGGCGCCGTGGTGTTGAGCTTCACGGTGCAGGTCTCGTTCGAGCCGGTCTTGTAGGGGCGGCAGTCGTACGAGGCGGTCGTGGGCGCCTTGCCCACCTTCACGTAGAGGTCGGCGTCGCCCGTGCCGGTGATGGCGAACTTGTAGGAGCCGGCGGCCAGGGGCGGGGTCGAGTACGCCTTCTCGATGTTCTTCGCCAGCGTGCCCTGGTCCTGCAGGCCCGCCCAGGTCTCGGGCACGGGGGGCGTCGGGGTGTCGCCGTAGCCGGGGTAGTAGACGTTGTCGTTGTCGCCGGTGACGAGCACCACCTGCGACGTGTCGATGTTCTTGAAGATGGCCTCGTAGGTCATGGGGGCGTCCCACTTCAGGAGGCCGTCGATCATGGCCGTGGAGGCGTCGGCGTCGGAGGCGAAGTAGGCCGGCATGGCGTTGACCACGAACTCCATGTACTTGGTGCCGGTCGGGTCGTCGTTGTTGATCGCGGCGCGGGTCTGCGCCAGCGAGCCGTCGACGTAGGCGTAGGTGTCGCAGCCGTTCATGAAGACGACGACGTACTGACCGGCCACCCACGAGCCCTTGCGGGCGAGGGCGCGGACGTTCTGGCCGAGGCCGGCGTGGCCGTTGTAGGCGATGAGGTCCGCCCGGGTCGAGAGCGCGTTGTAGCGCGTGTCGAACTCGGCGCTGGTGCTGGAGATGTTGTCCACCAGCAGCGCCACGACCTCGATCTTCTTGCCGTTGCCGAGGTCGGCGGTGAAGCCGATGTCGGGGTTCTTCACGCCCGGGTCGGTCGGGATGGTGGCGGGCACGGTCACCGGGTGGTACTGGGCCAGCTTGCGCTGCATCAGGCCCACGAACTCGTTGAAGGCCGAGATGCCGGCGTCGGCGGAGGTGGTGGCGCCGTCCTCGTACTTGCCGAAGATCGACACCACCTTGAACACGCCGTCTTCCCAGACCCTGTGGTACTCGGGGTACTTGCCGGTGCTGTTGATGGTGGACTTGCTGACGACGGCGGTGAACTTCACCACGTCGGCGGCGTCGAGCTTGCAGCCCGACCGATCGGGCCGGAAGTAGTACCACATGCTGCCCGAGTCGACGTCGTGGGCGCCCCACTCGACGCAGCTCGCCTTGTACTTGGCGGTGAAGGCCTCCTGGCCCGAGTAGCTCACGTCGAGCGGCAGGGTGAACTCGTACGTGGTCGGGAGGTTGGTCTTGCTGCCCCACGCCACCGGCATCTTCGCGTGGTAGGTGAGCCTGGTCTTGCCGTTGACGCTGCTCGTCTTGAGGTTGGAGAGGTCGAGGCGGTCGAGGCGGCCGACCGAGCGCTCGGCGTTGAGGTGGCCGATCGTGTAGAGGAGCTGATCCTGCACCGTCTGCTTGTTGTTCCAGCTGGAGTCCGTCAGCAGCTCGCCGTCCCACTCGAAGTCGAGGATGGTCGCGAGCACGCTGGCGTCGGCCTTGCCGTCCGGGCCGCCCTTCGTCATCTCGTCGTCCCCCATCTCGAGGGGGGGCTCCGCGTCACAGCGGTAGGCGGCGAGGGAGAGGATGAGGAGGCCGGCGGTCAACCAGTGGCGGCGCATTGTCGTCTCCGTTCCGTGCGGGGAGGGCGCGACCCTACTCGGCGCAGTTCGCCCAGCCGATCAGGTTCCCGCCGTTGCAGCCCTTGTTGTCCGTGCTGTACCACCCCTCGGACCGGGAGCCGACGGCGCTGCACTGCGCGGTGTGGCCGGCGCAGTTCGCCCAGCAGATGAGCGAGCCGGTGCAGGGATTGTACCACCCCTCGCTGCGGCTGCCGACGGCGTCGCAGACGGGGACGCAGGCCGAGTAGGGGAGGCAGCAGGTGACGCCGAGGCCGCCGCCGCAGCTGTAGCCCTCTGCGCCGGTGGCGATCCCGTCGGAGCAGGAGGTCGTGGTCAGGGCCACGCAGGACCCGCCCTTCGCCTCGCACTCGTTCTGGGTCTGCTTCGGGAGGCAGCACATGACACCGAGGCCGCCACCACAGCTGTAGGTGTTGGCGTCGCCGACCTCGCCGTCGGCGCAGGAACCCGGGTACAGGGCCACGCACTCGCCGCCCGCGACCTCGCAGGGCATGCGGCAATCGTAGGCGCAGGTGCTCTCGGCGCCGCAGGTCCACTGGCCCGGGCAGCGCGGCTGCGGCAGCTCCTGGAGCTCGCAGTCATCGGCGACCCCGCACCACGCGGCGTCGTTGTCCGCGTGCTCGTACTTGACGTAGCTCGAGCTGCCGCTGGCGCGGAGCTTCAGGACGTCGCCGTCCAGCTTGTACGCGTAGCGGTCGATCAGGTCGCCATTCTCGTCGAGGAAGCGGATGTAGCGGGTCGTGCCGCTCTTGCTGAAGTTGTAGGTACCCTCGGTCGCGGGCGTGGGGCAGGGCGCCATGATGCAGTACACCATCAGCTCGCGGTGGAACGTGCGGTCGGTCTTGAGCACGACCTTCGTGAACTGGCCCGCGGTGGCGTTGTCGCGGAGATAGGTGCCCACGGGGCGAATGACACCGTCGGCCTTGGTCGCAGCGTCGATCGTGTCCGCGTTCGCATCGTCACCGATGTCCGGGCTGCCGTTGCAGCCAACCGCGGCCAGGGCCAGAACCATGAACAGTGCCGTCGTCCTCATGTGAAGCCTCCTTCCGTGCCGCCTCCCTGTAGCAAACGGTGTGCCGATGTAGGCATCGTGTGATTCTGGCAGCTTGGGGGGAGGACTAGGCAAGACCGGCGTGATTGCGGCCGTGAGGGCTGCGCAGAACCTGCGTGGCACGCAGTTCCAGCAGTGGCTGCGGAGTGGGTGCAGGGCTAGTGCTTGTCGGAGCGGCGCTGGATTCCGTACTGCTTGAGCTTCGCGACGAACGTGCGGAGCGGCATCTTGATGAGATCGGCGGCCCGGGTCTGGTTGCCCCCCGAGGCCTGCAGCGCCGCGAGCATGCGGGCCTTCTCGAACTCCCGCACCTCCTCGTCGATGGGGCGGAACTGAGCCCGGTCGGCGGCCTCGGCGCCCGGGGCGCCGCCGACGCCTTCGACGCCGAGGGGAGGCGCGGACCGGCCCTCGGGCGCGGCCTCGCCCCCGATCGACTCGAGGTGCCAGGGCTGGAGCGTCCCCTCGGACTCGGCCGCGGCGACGTACTCCATCACGTTCTTCAGCTCGCGCACGTTGCCGGGCCAGCGGTAGGCCGCGAACACCTGCATGGCGCCGGGCGAGATCGTCATCACCGGGCGGCCGAGGGAGGCGCAGGCCTCGCGCAGGAAGGCTTGCGCGAGGAGCGGCAGCTCGCGCTTGCGGTCGCGCAGGGGCGGCAGCCACACCTTGGCGCCGGAGAGGCGGAAGAAGAGGTCCTGGCGGAAACGGTTGGCCGCGACCTCGTCCTGCAGGTTCCGGTTGGTGGCCGCGACGATGCGGATGTCGATCTCGCGCTCGCGGACGTCACCGAGGCGGATGACGCGCTTGGTCTCGAGCACGCGCAGCAGCTTGGCCTGGCCGGAGAGCGGCAGCTCCCCGATCTCGTCGAGCAGGACGGTGCCGCCCTTGGCGGTCTCGAGGAGCCCCGGCTTCGACGTCTGGGCGCCGGTGAAGGCGCCCTTCTCGTGGCCGAACAGCTCGCTCTCGAGGAGGGTCTCCTGCAGCGCGGCGCAGTTGAGGGTCACGAGCGGGCGGCTCCGGCGCGCGGACCAGTGGTGGAGCGCGGCCGCGGCCAGCTCCTTGCCGGTGCCGGTCTCACCGCAGATGAGGACCGCGAGGTCCACCGCGGCGAGGCGCTCGATGAGGGCGAAGAGGCGCACCATGGCCGGGTCGGCGACCACGATGGCGCGCTCCCCGACGGTGACGGTGCCGAAGCTGGCGCCGGCGGCCTCCACCTCGCCCACCCCGGCGTGGATGGAGGCGGCGCGCGCGGCCGCGAGCAGCGTGTGGAAGTCGCAGCCGTCCTCGGGGCACGTGGCGAAGCCGGCGCGCGGCGACTGGCCGACATCGGCGAGCATCTGCACCAGCGGGGCCGCGGTGACCGGCGCCTGGTCGGCGGCGGTCTCGGGCATGAGGAGGACGAGGTGATCGCCCGCGCCCCAGGCGAGCACGTCCATGAGCCGCACCTTCTGCGACAGGAGCGCCTCCGCGGCGCGGCGGTCGGGCACGTCGGCCGCGAAGCGCAGGACGATGACCGCCAGCGGCCGCTGGTAGCGGAGGGAGCGCTCGACCTCCTCCTCGCCCCGCTGGCTGAGCTGGGCGAGGTCGACGAGCGCGCGGGTCTGGCGCGGCGACACGCTCGAGTTGAAGACCAGCGTGACCCCGCAGATGTCGATCGAGTCGCCGGGCGTGAGGCGGTGCGGGCCGGTGATCCGCTCGCCGTTGACGATGGTGCCGTTGCGGCTGTTGAGGTCGGAGATCATCGCCTCGCCGTCGGTCATCGTCAGCTTGGCGTGGATGCGCGAGACCGCGCTCTCGTCGAGGTAGACGTCGGCGTCGAGGCTGCGGCCGATGAAGATCTCGCCCGTCGTCGGTACCTGGCACGTCCGCGAGGAGCGTGCCTCGAAGACGAGGAGGTAGAAGAGATCGGGCGCGCTGGGGGGCTTCACCGGCTTGCGCCGGCGCGCGTCGGCGATGGTCTCGTCCCCCCGGTAGGCGCCGCTGACGTGTCCGTCTCGGTCAGTGGTGTCGGTCATGGCCCGGGGGGCAGTCTTGCATGCCCGGCGCGGGCTCGCAACTCGGGCGGACTCCCCGCGCCTCGCACGCGAGGTAGGCGGCCAGGGTGTTCTCGGGCTCGCCCGCGCCGCAGTTGCCGCGGTGGGCCGAGACGAGCGGCAGCGGGCAGGCCCGATCGGCCAGGCACTCGGCCGGCGTCCACGTGCGGGCGGGCGGCTCGTTGCCGCAGCCGATGCCGCCCAGCGTCAGCAGCAGCACGACGAGGCGTCGCATGCCGGGAGGCTACCACGGACGCGGTGGTGCGTCACGGCCCGGCCGTCTCGAACCGCGCCCCTGACCGCCGCACAGCGACTGCGCCGTCCGATCTCCCGTTTCTCTTTACAGTCCCGCCGCCGTTTGTTAGCGTCGGCGCCGCTGCCGGAACAACGCATCCGACCTAGCTCGTCAAAGGCGCAGGAGGACAGCATGCGACCTGTCTATCTGGTATCCGGAGGGGTGAGCAAGTTCGCCAAGGCGCGGCCCGACGTAACCTTCCAGCCAATGGTGAAGGAGGCGTACGACTACGCGCTCAAGGACGTCGGCATCTCGCAGAAGCGCTTCACCGAGATCGCCGACGGTTCGGTGGCCTCGTACTTCAGCGACCACTTCCAGCGGCAGCTGATGAGCGGCATCATGGTCCAGGACTACCTGGGCCTGTGCCCCAAGCCCTCGCACCGCGTCGAGGGCGGCGGCGCGACCGGCGGTCTTTGCCTCCAGGAGGCGTGGAAGGCCGTGGCGTCCGGCTACATGGACGTCTGCGTGGCCTACGGCTTCGAGACCATGAGCCACGTCCAGACCTGGAAGGGGAACGAGTTCATCGCCCTGGCGTCGGACGTCAGCTTCGACTACCCGGTGGGCGGCTTCTACTCCGGCTACTACGCCATGATGGTGACGCGCCACATGAAGGAGTACGGCACGACCGTCGAGCAGATGGCCGCGGTGTCGGTCAAGAACCACATGAACGCGTACCACAACCCGTACGCGCAGAAGCGCGACCGGCTGACCATCGCTGACGTGCGCAACTCGCCGATGGTCGCCTGGCCGCTCACGCGGCGCGACATCTGCGTGATGAGCGACGGCGCGGCAGCCTGCATCGTCGCCTCGGAGGACGGGCTCCGCAAGCTCGAGAAGGCGGCGCGCACCACCTTCAAGCCGCTGGTGAAGATCACCGGCATCGGCCGCGGCACCGACGCCATGCGCATGGCGGACCGGCCGCACCTGCAGGTGCCGCTCTTCCCGTGGGAGGAGCCCTACCAGGACCTGAAATACCCCGGCGTGCACTCGTTCCGCGCGGGCCGCACCGCGTCGATCCAGGCCTACAGGCACGCGGGCATCACCAACCCGCTCGAGCAGATCGACTTCGTGGAGCTGCACGACGCCTACACCTCGTCGGAGATCCAGACCTACGAGGACATGGGGCTCTGCCGCTACGGCGAGGGCGGCCCGTTCGCGGCCAGCGGCGCGGCCTTCCTCCCCAACGTCGACTACGGCCTCGACTTCCCCGGCGAGGTCGGCAAGTGCCCCGTGAACCCGTCGGGCGGCCTCATCGCGTGCGGCCACCCCGTGGGCGCCACGGGCCTCATGCAGGCGGTCTTCGCGCTCTGGCAGCTCCAGGGCACCGTCAAGAAGCACTTCGGCGACGGCAAGCTCCAGGTGAAGGGCGCGAAGCGCGGCGCGATCCACAGCCACGCCGGCACCGGAACCTACGTCACCGTCAGCATCCTGCAGCGCGCCTGAGCGCGGAGGTGGACCAATGGCCAAGACGAAAGCCCAAGCCAAGGTGAAGGCCGTCAAGCCCGCCCTCGTGGTCGACGACGCCAAGCAGGAGGAGTCGCTCGAGGGGACCGTCCTCTACAACGTGCCCTTCCCCAAGGACCTGAAGCAGCTCAAGGGGATGGCGCCGATCATCATCAAGCACCCGTACCACATCGACTACGTCCACTCGTACGGGCAGGACTCCCCGTTCTTCGCCGGCCTCGCGAACAAGAAGCTGCTCGCCACGAGGTGCCCCAAGTGCGGCTACACGTACGCCACGCCGAAGCTCCACTGCATGTGGGACGGCGCGGAGTGCAACTGGGTGGAGCTGCCGGAGACCGGCACCATCCACTGCTTCACCGTGTGCCACTTCGGATCGGAGGAGTTCCTCAAGGAGACGCCGTTCATCCTGGCCCTGATCGAGTTCGAGGGCGCGAACACCCGGTTCCTGACGCGCCTCATCGGCTTCGACCCGAACCAGGCGTCGCTGGACTGGATCGGCATGAAGGTGAAGCCGAAGTTCAAGCGGCTCTCCAAGTTCAAGCCGACCGACGTCTACTTCGTGCCCGCGTAGGTGGCTCCGCCGGAGCTTCTGCTACCATCGCCGCTCGCCCCGGCCGGAGCTCTCCGGTCAGCCGGAGGCGACGGCGTCGCCAGATCCCGACACCCGGCGCCGCAACCCTGTCGGACGAGAACGACGGTCGAGTGAGGCTCCTGTGACAAGTGCCCGGAACCAGACGGGCGCGACTCTGGCACGAGGGATGCTGTGACCTCCTGGCGGAGTCGGAAGGAGCAATGACAATGACCATGAACGCGAGCAGGATTCGCAAAGTCAGCGGCACCGTGGGCGCGGCGGTCGGTTTCGTCGCTTTCCTGATCGTCGGCTTGCTGCCGGCCGTCCTCTACGGCGGCTGGACCGGCCTGGTCATTGCCGGAGCGTTCTTCGGCCACCCGGTCAACATGACCGTCGGCCCCAAGATCCTGATCGGTGGCGGCGCGGTGCTGGGCGTGCTCGCGGTGGGCGCGCTCTTCACGGTCATCGGCTCGGTGCTGGGGTCACTGACGGGAGGGGCCATCGAGGTCGTGCAGCGCGGCATGAGCCACCCGGCCCCCGCCGAGGCCAAGGCCGACAACGACACGGACGGAACGCACTGATGCAGAGTGGTGGCCCGGCCCTGGCGCTGGTAGCGGTCACTCTCATCGGCGGCGCGCTCCCTGCCGCCGCGCAGGAGCGGTACTGGCCGTGCCTCGCCTGCCACGAGCGCCAGATCAACCCCGCGGCGTTCGCCACCTCCGCGCACGGGCTCATCAGCTGCGCCGACTGCCACCTCGACGTCCCGCTCAATCCCCACGCCCGCCAGTCCCAGCCGAGCAAGCCCGAGGTCGTGGTGCTGGCGGCCAGGCTCCGCGGCAAGGGCAAGGAGCCCGTGGCCCTGGCCTCGTGTGCCCGCCGCGACTGCCACGCGGACGTCTTCGCGCAGGTGCGCGACAGTGTCCATGGTGCCGCGGTGCTCGAGGGCAAGCCCGACCTGGCGCGCGCCGCCGCCTACTGCCTCGACTGCCACGGCTCGCCGCACCGGATCGACATCTTGTCCCGCGGCGAGGAACGCAAGGTGAAGAACGCGTACCTGTGCGCGAAGTGCCACGCCGACCCCAAGTTCATCGGGCAGTACGGCCTGAACCCCCACGTGTGGTCCACGTATCAGCAATCGATGCACGGGCGGAAGGCGCGCCTCGCCTCGGGCGGCGCCGCCTCGTGCTCGGACTGCCACGGCTGCCACCTCATCTTCCGCAAGGCGGACTCACGCTCGACGGTCAACCCGGCCAACGTCGCCGCGACGTGCGGGGCGTGCCACAAGGGGGCGAAGCCCGGCTTCGCCACGACGTTCAGCCACCAGCCCAACACCTGGAAGGGGTTCGCCATCGGGTGGCTGGCGGAGCACTTCTTCGCCTACCTGACGTTCGGCACCATCGGGTTCGTGGCCTTGCACGTGATGCTCGACATCTCCGCTCAGCTGCGCAAGGGGCTCCGCCGCGGGCGGCGCAAGGAGCGCGAGTGATGGGGCGCCTGGGCAACTTCTTCCGCAGCCTGGGCACCCCGCGGCCGCCGCGCCTCTCGGCCGACGGCCGGGTGCTGCGCTTCGACGTCCACCAGCGCCTCCAGCACGTGCTGATGTTCACGTCGCTGATGACGCTGGTCCTGACCGGGTGGCCGCTCAAGGCGGCGGGGGTCGGGGTGTCGCGCCATCTCGCCACGGCCCTCGGCGGCGTCGAGACCATCGCGATCATCCACCGCGTCGCGGCGGTGGTCATGCTCATCGCCTCCGCCTACCACCTCATCTACCTGACCGCGCTCGCGGCCCGCAAGCAGCTCCAGTACGACATCGTGCCCGGGCCGCAGGACCTGAAGGACATCGCCGCCAACATCCGCTACTACCTCGGGCTGCAGCCGGAGCCCCCCAGGTTCGGCCGCTTCACCTACTTCGAGAAGTTCGACTACTGGGCGGTCTTCTGGGGGATCTTCATCATCGGGGGCTCGGGGCTGGTGCTGTGGTTCCCGGTGAAGGCCACCGCGGTCCTGCCGAGCTGGGCGGTGAATGTCGCGTTCATCGCGCACAGCGACGAGGCGCTGCTGGCCCTGATGTACCTCTTCATCTTCCACTTCTACATGGTGCACCTCAGGCCCGCGATCTTCCCGATGAGCTGGGTCTGGATCGACGGCAGGATGAGCCTCACGGAGTACCGGCACGAACACGGGCTCGACTTCGAGCGCATCCCGATCGCGGATCTCAAGGCTGCCGCGCAGGCGGCGCAGGCTCGGGGGGACGAGCAGGCCGAGGCCGTGCTCGCGCCGCCGGGCGCCGCTGCGC
>JACRCY010000590.1 GCA_016218785.1 Deltaproteobacteria bacterium | reverse complement strand
GTGTCGCTGACCCCGCCCGGCGCCTCCGACGGGGGCGCCGCCGGCGTCCGCGACATTCTTGACAAGATCGCGCAAGCTCGCGATAATACGCGAGATCGCCGCGGTGGGAGGCGAGGTACCGCGGTTTCCCGATGCCTGCGATGCAGGTTCACGTGGTTCTGGCCGATGTGGTCGAGCTCCCGGTCGACGCCATCGTCGTGCCGACGAACTCGTCCGGTCTGATGAACGAGGGGCTGGCGCTCGCCGCGCGCCTGCGCGCGGGCGAGGAGATCGAGCGCGAGGTGGTGCAGTGCGCGCCGATCGCCGTCGGCGCGGCGGTGGTCACTTCCGGCGGCGGGCTCTACGCCAGGCACGTGATCCACGTGCCCGTCGTCGAGGAGCCCGGCCTGAAGGTGACCATCGAGTCGGTCAGGCGTGCGACTCGCGCGGCCCTGCTCGCGGCCGCGGCCCATGCGCTGAACGTGGTGGCCCTGCCCTTCATGGGTCGGCGTCCGAGCGAGCTGACCAACGCCGAGACCGCGCGGGCCATGGTGGACGAGCTCCGCGCCCACCGCCAGCCCTTCCCGGCGACGATCTACCTCGCCGACCCCTACCGCGAGATCGCGGTGCTCTACGAGGAGGCCTTGCGGGCGGGGCAGTAGGCGGGGGCGACCGCGCAGAACCTACGGCGCCCGCAGCAGGCGCGTCGCCTCGCGCTCGAGGACCGCGGTGTCGACCAGGCCGAGCTGCACCCACACGGCCCGCCCGTCGCGGTCGTAGAGCACCGCCGCCGGCAGCAGCGCTCCGAGGGTGCCGGGCGGGGCCACGAGCACCGGCGCCACCCGCTGGGGACAGGCCGGCGCCGCCTTCGGGGCCTGGATACCCACGAGGCCCACCTCGGTGCCCAGTCGCCGCTGAAGCTGCGTCAGGCGCTCCAGGTCGCGCGCGCACCCCGGGCCGTCCGTGAAGTAGACGATGGTGGCGGCCGTCCCCGGGCGCGGCCGCGCGGGCGCGCCGTTCCGGTCCACGAGGCCGAGGTCGCGGCGCAGCAGGTCGCGCACGATGAGCGGGAGGGCCAGGCCGGCGCCGGGCGGGGGCGCCGCCGGCTCGCTCGTCGGGGGCGAAGGCCTGGTGGCCGGGGCCTCCTCGAGAGGCGCGGGGGCCGAGGCCGGCGAATCCTCCAGCGTCCACCGCGGGATCTCGCGCATCGTCACGCGGTCGCTGCCCTGGCGCACGGTCACGAGGCGGCGGGCGGGCAGGTCGAGCACCTCCTGCACGCTGACGTCGGGCCAGCGCACGCGCAGCCGGTCGAGGCGCGCGGTGCGGCCCAGGGCGCGGTGCACCTCGGCCGGGCCCGAGCCCAGGTGGCTCGACGGCGTGAGGTGGCGGAGCGCCTGACGCCCGCCGCTGGTGGCCTCGACCTGCGCGCCGAGCGCCGGAGCGCCGCCGCGGCCGAGGAGCCGCAGGCGCACGAAGCTGCGCGGCGTGGCCTCGTTGCGCAGGAGGCGCACGTCCCCGTCGGCCCCGCGCAGGACGTGGTCGAGGAGGCCGTCGCCGTCCAGGTCGGCGGCGAGCGCTGCGCGGCCGTCCAGCGCCACTCGCCAGAGCGTGGCGTCGCCGGCGGGGACCAGGCGCCCGCCGGCGCCGACCAGGAGCCGCTGCGGCTGGTGGCCGGCCACGCTCGCGTCACCGGGGTCGAGCCCCGGATCGTCGACGAGCGGGGTCCGCGGCAGGCCGCGCGTGAGCAGCAGCCCGGTCAGGTCCCGGGGCCCGCGCGTGCGCAGGCCGCACGAGACGAGGAGGTCGAGCCCCGCCTCGCGCTCGAAGGGGAGCGCGGCCGCGGCCCATCCGGCGCCGGCGAGCCGCGGGTGCGGGACCGCCACGAAGGTGCCGTCGCCGTGGCCGTGCCAGAGGGTGCTCCCGGCCAGGGCGCGGTGCAGGTCGGCGCGGGCCGCGTGCTCGCGCAGTCGGGCGCGGGCGCCGAGCGCGAGGTCGGCGCGCTCCACGAGCCAGCGGGAGTCGTCGTAGGCCGCCGCCACGACGAGGTCGGTGTGCCCATCGCCATCGACGTCCGCGAAGGCGCACGAGGCGCCGAGGGCCGGCGCGCGCACCCCCGCGGCGCGGGTGGCGTCCGCGAAGCGGCCTCCGCCGAGGTTGCGGAAGAAGCGCCCCGGCTCGCCCGCGCCGGTCACGAAGAGGTCGGGCCGGCCGTCGTGGTCGACGTCACCGGCGCAGACGCCGAGCGCGTACGCCGGGCCGCGCAGGCCCGCACCCGCGGTGGCGTCGGCGAGGCCGTCCGGGCCGCCGCGGAGCAGCGCGATGCCGCGGGCGCCGCGGGTGGCGATCACGTCGGGAAACCCGTCGCCGTCGACGTCGACCACCACGACCGCCCGGGCGCCCGTGACGACCGGGGCGGGCGCGCGCCGGAAGCCGAAGCCCCCCTCGCCGCGCCAGACCTCCAGCGGACCCGCGGCGGACGCGACCACGAGATCGACCAGCCCGTCGCCGTCGAGATCGGCCGCGGCGATGCCGAGGGCGTCGCCGGCGCACGGCACGCTGCCGGCGTCGGCGAAGCGACCGTCCCCGCGGTTGCGCAGCAGGTGGCAGCCGTCGGCCGCGGGTACCACCAGGTCCACGCGCCCGTCGCCGTCGAGGTCCTCCACCACCAGCCCCGCGGCCAGCGATGCGGTGGCCGCGCGGAGCCGGCCGGTCGCCACGAAGCCGCCGCCGGCGAGGCCGGCGCTGCGTGTGAGGTCGCGGAAGGCGGGCTCCCGGCGGAGCGTGCTCAGCAGGTCCTCGGGCGTGGCCGCCTCGATGCGCCAGCGGCCGGCCGAGTTGCGTCGCGCCGCGAGTCGCAGGAAGCCGTCGTCCTCGCGCATTCTTCCGTCGGCCACGCGCCCGAAGGCGCGCAGGTGCACGCGTAGCTCGAGCCGACTGCCGCCGCCGCGGATGCCCGCGACCCGCACCCGCGCCACGCTCACCTCGGTGAACGAGCCGACCACGGCCCCGAGCCCCTGCGCCAGCGTCTTCGGCGCCCCACGCCACTCGATCACCTCGAGGTCGTCGCCCCCGTGGAGCCGCCGCGGCACCGGGCCGACGCCCCGCTCGAGGGCGCTCCGGTCGCACAGCGCCACGGCGGCATGGCCGTCGTGGGACCGCAGCGCCGCCTCCAGTCCGCGGGCCACCTCGACGGCGCCGTCGCTCGCCGCCGCGAGGCTCGGCGGCTGCGGCCCGCACGCCGCCAGCGCCAGGGCCAGACCGGCGAGAGTCGCACCTGTCGCGCGAGGACGCATCCGGGGCCGTCTATAGCACAGCCCGCCAGTCGGCGGGCCGCGGAGCGCCGTCAGTCGCGAGCCGGCGCGCCCGCCCCGGCGCCGGTCTACCGCGGCTGCGACGCCGGCCGGCGTCGGTCGCGGTCCCAGGTCGCGCGGCCGTCGCCGCTGATGTCGATGGGCGGCCCGAGGACCCGTGGCCGGCGGCCCACCTGCATGTCAACGAACGCTTTGACCTGCGCGAGTGCCTCGCGGATGCCCAGCTGGAGGCCGGTGCGGTAGCGGTGCCGGTCGGCCTCCACGCCCACGGCCGGGAGGCCGAGCCCGCGCGCCAGGTAGACGGCCCGCGGCAGGTGGAACGCCTGGGTCACCACGATCGCGCCGTCGACGCCGAAGACGGCGCGGGCGCGCGCCATGCTCTCGTAGGTGGTGAAGCCCGCGTGGTCGGTGAAGACGTCCTCGGCCCGGGCGCCGCGCGCGAGCACGTGCTTGCGCATGACGCTCACCTCGTCGTAACCGCGGCGGCCGTGGTCGCCCGTGAGCAGCAGCTTGCGTACCTTGCCGGCCCGGTACAGCTCGAGCGCCGTGTCGAGGCGGTCGCGGAGCATGTCCGACGGCGTGCCTTTCCGGTGGACCGAGGCCCCGAGCACGATGGCGGTGTGGCGCGCCGGCACCTCGGCCGTGCCGCGGTAGCGGTACGCCGCCGTGCATGCATGCATCCAGAGGCTGACGAGGAGCATCGCGCCCCCTGCGCCGACGACGAGCGCGGCCGGCACGCACCAGTGCCGTCCCGCCCAGCGGACAGCCGAACCGACCCGGCTTGCGCCGTCCATCGCGGCCGAGCATACCAGAGGGGCGCTGATCGCGCCCCGTCACGCGCGTTGACTAGGTGACGCACCGCATCTACACTCTTGCGGCTCGCGGCGCCCCGTGGCGGTGGCGCCGCCGGGTCGTGGCGCGGAGGTGGAGGACCGAATGCTCGCCGAGATGTACCTGCCCGCAGTCGTCATGATCGCGGTCGGCGTGGGGGTGGCGTTGCTCTTCCTGCTGGGGGCGGTGCTCCTCGGGCCCAAGGCCTCGACCGCCGAGAAGCTGTCGCCCTTCGAGTGCGGCTCCGAGCCCATCGGATCCCCGCGGGTGCGCTTCACCGTCAAGTTCTACCCGGTCGCCATCCTCTTCCTGGTGTTCGACATCGAGGCGGCGTTCATCTACCCGTGGGCGGTGCGCTTCAAGTCCCTGTCGGAGGGCGGCAGCCTGTTCGGGTTCATCGAGATGCTGGTGTTCCTCGCGGTCCTGGTCGCGGCCCTCGTCTACGCGTGGCGCAAGCGGGCCATCGGCTGGGAGTAGCGAGCGGGATCCGGAGGTTCGAAGGTGGCCAAGGAGTTCTTCGCCGGCAAGCTGGCGGACGTCATCAACTGGGGGCGCAAGTTCTCGCTGTTCCAGTACCCCTTCGTCACGGCGTGCTGCGCCATGGAGTACATGGCGACCATGGGCCCGCGCTACGACCTGGCGCGCTTCGGCGCCGAGATCCCGCGCTTCTCGCCGCGCCAGGCCGACTTCATCATGATCGTCGGGACGGTCACCGAGCGCCAGGCGCCCATCCTCAAGCGCGTGTACGAGCAGCTCGCGGAGCCGAAGTGGGTGGTGGCGTTCGGCGTCTGCGCCTCGTCCGGAGGCTTCTACCAGAACTACGCGGCCGTGCCGGGCATCGATCAGATCATCCCGGTCGACGTCTACATCCCCGGCTGCCCGCCGCGCCCCGAGCAGGTGCTCGACGGCCTCATCATGCTCCAGGACCTGGTCCAGCGGGGACAGGGACTGAGCTACGAGCGGCTCCGCCGGGAGCACGAGAAGATCAAGGCCCTGAAGGCCGCGAGGGCATAGGTGAGGCCTACGCCGCGGCGCCCGGAGAGACACCATCCATGAGCCAGCTCGCCCTCGCCAAGCTGAAGGAGGCGTTCCCGCGCGAGGTGCTCGCCACGAGCGACTACCGCGGGGACGAGACCGCGACGATCGCGCGGGAGCACGTCAAGGCGGTCTGCCGCTTCCTGCGCGACGACCCCGACCTGCAGTTCGACCTCCCGGTCGACCTGACCTGCGTCGACTACCTCGGAGAGGAGCCGCGCTTCGAGGTCGTCTACCACCTCTACTCGACGACCAAGCGGCACCGCATCCGCCTCAAGGCGCGCGTCCCCGAGGACGACCCGGCGCTCGACAGCGTGGCCGACGTCTGGCCCGGCTTCAACTGGTCCGAGCGCGAGGCCTACGACATGTACGGCGTCCGCTTCGTCGGGCACCCGGATCTCCGCCGCATCCTGCTCTACCCGGAGTTCGTGGGTCACCCCCTGCGCAAGGACTACCCGAAGGAAGGCCGCCAGCCGCTCGTGCGGCGGGAGGATCCCCCGCAATGAGCGCCATGGCCACCAGATGTCCGACCGCCTCCGCCGCAGCGCACCGCGGCGGGGGGGAGGCTCG
>JACRCY010000594.1 GCA_016218785.1 Deltaproteobacteria bacterium | reverse complement strand
TGGCGGGCGCCGCCGGGGGCGGGCATGCCGGGCTGGCGGGCGCCGGGCAGGCCGGCGCTGTCGCGCGGCACGACGCCCTTGACGGGCCGGCGGGGCGGCGGGCCCGGCGAGACGGCCGGCGGGGCCGTGGGCCCTTCGCCGGGCTGCTGGGCGAGGGCCGCGAGCGGCGCGAAGAGCCAGAGGGCGGCGACGAGGGTGCCAATGCGCGTACGGGGTTTCACTTGAGGACTCCAGGCAGGAAGTAGGCGACGAGGGCGATGGCGATCACGCCCACCGCCACGCCGTAGGCGTAGCTGTTGATGCGGCCGGTCTGCATCCGCTTCAGCCGCTGGCCCGAGCCGATGACGATGTCGGCCACCAGGTTCACGGCGCCGTCGACGAAGTACTCGTCGATCTTGCCGTTCAGCCAGGCGCCGACGCGGCCGCACCAGCCGCAGAAGTTCACGAGGCCGTCGATGATCTCGCGGTCGAACCACGCGAGCATGCGGGCGAGGCCGTGCGTGCCGCGCAGCACGGTGGCCGCGTAGAGCTCGTCGACGTAATACTTGTTGAAGACCACCCGGTGCAGCGGCGCGAAGCGCTCCTTGAGCGCCGCCAGGCGCGCCGCCGTCTTCTGCTCGTCGGCATAGAAGAGCCAGGCCACGCCGATGCCGCCCGCGGCGATGGCGACGGAGAGGAGCATGAGCCCCCACTCGAGGCCATGCGACGCGTGCGCGAACCCCTTCAGCGCGGCGGCGGCGAAGACCGGCTCGAGGAAGCGCTCGAAGAGCGGGTCCGTGCCGGTCCACAGCTTGGGCAGGCCGAGCAGCGAGAGCACCACCGCCAGGGTGGCGAGCGCCACCAGCACCCAGGTCATGGAGCGCGGCGACTCGTGGACGTGCTCCTCGTGGGCCTTGCTCGGCGCGCGGTAGCGGAACGTGAGGTAGTACGAGCGGAACATGTAGAAGGCGGTGAGCGCGGCGCCGAGAGTGCAGAGGGTCCAGACCAGCTTGCCGGCCAGAGGCGCCACCAGGTTGCCGGTGGTGAACGCCTTGAAGAGGATCTCGTCCTTCGAGTAGAAGCCCGAGGCGAAGGGGAGGCCGGCGATGGCGATGCAGGCGATGAGGTACGTCCAGCGGGTCACCGGCATCAGGCCCGCGAGGCCGCCCATGTTGCGCATGTCCTGCGGATCGGAAGGGTCGGGCTCGAGCCGGAGGTCGCGGGGCTCGTGGGCGTCGTGGCCGTGCCCGGGATCGTCGTGGCCGGGGTGGTGCTGCACGTAGTGCATGCCGTGGATGACCGAGCCCGAGCCGAGGAAGAGGCAGGCCTTGAAGGCGGCGTGGGTGAGCAGGTGGAAGATGCCGACCCAGTAGGCGCCGATGCCGACGCCCACGAACATGTAGCCGAGCTGGGAGACCGTCGAGTACGCCAGCACCTTCTTGATGTCGTACTGGAACAGGCCGATGGTGGCGGCGAAGAACGCGGTCGCCGCGCCCACCACGGCGACCACGGTCATGGCGCCGGGCGAGAGCGCGAACAGGAAGTTGAGCCGCGCCACCATGTAGACGCCGGCGGTCACCATCGTGGCCGCGTGGATGAGGGCCGAGACCGGCGTCGGGCCCGCCATGGCGTCGGGGAGCCACACGTAGAGCGGGATCTGCGCGCTCTTGCCCGAGGCGCCGAGGAAGAAGCCCAGGCAGGCGAGGAAGAGCACCGGGATGCCCCACACCAGCATGTTGGCGAGCCCGCCGTAGGTGAGGGTCAGGGGCTCGGTCTTGACCACGGCCGCCGAGCCGCGCTCGGCCCGCGAGTGCACCGCGACCTCGCCGCCGTCCACGATGGGGCGCTTGCCGGCGGCGTTCTTGAGGGTCAATTGGCCCTTCAGCTCGCGGAAGCTGACGGTCGGCCCGAGGCGCACCGCGACGGTCGTCGGCGTGCCGTGGTCGCCGCGCCACGCGGTCCCGTGGCTGGCGTGGGCGGGCCGGGCGACGACGTAGCGCACCTCGCGTGCGCTCGCATCGGAGCCGAGGCCGTGCACCGGCGCGTACTGCGCGCCGAACCACACGCCGCCCAAGGACCAGAAGAGGAACAGCAGGCCGACGACGAAGCCGAAGTCGCCGACCCGGTTGACGATGAAGGCCTTCATGCCGGCCGTGGCCTTCGCCTGGTCCTGGTACCAGAAGCCGATGAGCAGGTAAGAGCACAGGCCGACCCCCTCCCAGCCGAAGAACATCAGCAGGAAGGAGTCCCCGAGGACCAGCATCATCATCGAGAAGACGAACAGGTTGAGGTAGGAGAAGTAGCGCCAGTACGACTCGTCGTCGTGCATGTACCCCGTCGAGTAGACGTGGATCAGCATGCCGATGATGGTGACGATGAGCGACATCGTCCCCGAGAGCTCGTCCATCATGAAGGTGAGGTCGAGCTGCAGCGAGCCGATGGAGATCATCGGCAGGACCTTGTTGACCAGGGTCCGCTCGCCGCTCGGGAGCGCGAGGAGCTGGAAGAAGGAGACCACGGCGACGACGGCGGCCGCGAGCAGGACGCCGACGCCGAGGAAGCTGATGACCTTCTTCCCGAAGCGCTGCTGGAGGAAGTAGCCGAGGATCCCGTTGATGGCCGCGCCGATGAGCGGCAGCAGCGGGATGAGGTAGAGCAGCGCCCCAGGGTGCGTGGGACCGATCCCGGTCACGAACTCGGCGGCGCCGTGGAGGGTCTCGGGCATGGCCGTTCCTTGCCTGGTCCTTATTCCTTCAGCGTGGCCGTGGCGTTGGTGTCGATCGTCCGGAAGCCGCGGAAGACGGCGAGGACGATGGCGAGCGCCACCGCCGCCTCGGCCGCGGCCAGGAGGATGATGAACACGGCGAACGCCTGACCGCCCACCTTCCCCTCGACGAAGTGGGCGAAGGCGACGAAGTTGAGGTTCGCGGCGTTGAGGATCAGCTCCACGCCCATGAGGAGGGCCACGGCGTTGCGGCGCGTGGCCACGGTCAGCACCCCGAGGCCGAGCAGCAGCGCCGAGACGACGAGGTAGTGATGCAGGCCGATGTGCGCGAGGCTCATGGCGACACCAGCCTTTCTTTCAGGGGGGGACGTTCCCGTCCCCCCTCGCGCGGCAGAGCCGCGCGAGCCGCCCCCCACCGCGCGCTCCCCGCGCGATGAGGGTCACCAAGCCGACCGAGTCGAGGCGAAGGGATTCGCATGTCACACCAGGCGTTCATGGTGCGGGTCCTTGTCGAGGTACTCGTCCCGGGCGGCGCGCCGCGCGATGACGACGGCGCCGACGAGGGCCAGCAGCAGGATCACCGAGGCCAGCTCGAAGGGGAGCAGGTACTCGCGCAGGAACGCGTCGCCCAGGCGCGCCGTGGTGGGGGCGGCGGCGGCCTGCGTCTGCGGCCACGGGGTGCGGAAGACCAGCCAGAGGAGGCCGATGACGCTGAAGAGGACCGGCACGGCCGCGCCGAAGGCGGGCACGGCGAGGTTGGTCACGCGTACGTCGCCGATGCGGTTGGTCAGGAGCACGGCGAAGAGGATCAGCACCAGGATGCCGCCGACGTAGATGATGATCTGCGCCACGCCGACGAAGTCGGCCCCCAGGAACAGGTAGAGGCCGGCCACGCCGGCCAGGGTGCCGAGGAGCGCGAAGGCGGAGTGGAGGATGTTCTTCGAGAACGCCACCCCGCCCGCGGAGACGAGCACGAGGGCGGCGATGCCGTAGAAGATGAGCGCGCTGGGGAGCTGGTCCATGCTAGGGCCTCACTGGTCGGCGGCCTTCCCCGCGGGGGCGGCGCCGGCGACGGTCTCCTCGTCCTGGTGCTGCGCGTGGTCCAGCGCCCAGGCGAAGGCCAGGGCGTTGTAGACCTGCGCGTGGCGCCGGGCCTCCCGCAGCGCCTCGCCGCGGCGGCGCGCCGGCACCGTCTCCTTCACGGTCTTCGCCGCCACGATGCGGTCGCCCGGGCGGATGAAGCGGTAGACGAGCTGCGCCGGGTGCTCCACCACCCCCTCGAACTCGCGCGTGAAGTGGATGGCCTTGGTGGGCTCGGTGTCCCCGTCGCACCGGCAGGCGGTGGCGCAGGCCTCGACGCACAGGCCGCAGAACATGCACTTCGCCAGGTCGATGTCGAAGCGGGTCATGATCAGCTTGGGCTTGCCGTCGGCGCCCTTCTCCTTGGTCATGTCGATGCGGATGCAGCCGATGGGGCAGTCGCGCTCGCACGCCTTGCACGCGCCGCAGGTCTCCAGGTCCACCTCGAGGAGGCCGCGGTAGCGCTCGGGGAGCGTGTCGGGCACCGGGACCGGCGTGCGGTCCGGGTACTGCACCGTGATCGGCGGGCGGAAGACGTAGGACATCGTCACCGCGAGGCCGTCGATGATGGTCCGGGCGGCGCGGACGATGACGCCGAAGTAGCCGGGCTCACTCTGACTCATGGGTTTCCCTGCCGCCCCCGCTCACTTGAACAGGTTGAGGTCGAGCTGGCCGTTCGTGACGCGGTAGGTGTAGCGCACGCGCGACCAGAAGTAGACGAACGGCACGAGGCCGCCGCCGACGAAGAGCACGATCGAGGCGATGCGCTGCGCCTGCGCGTGGCCCTGGAAGCCCCACATCCACGCCATCGACCCGACCAGGCAGACGAGCCCGAAGGGGACCAGGTACTTCCAGCACATCGACATCATCTGGTCGATGCGGAAGCGCGGCAGGGTCCAGCGCAGCCAGATGGTGACGAAGACCAGCGCCGCGGCCTTGCCGAAGAAGACGGCGAACGAGGCCAGCTGCAGCCACACCGAGGCCTCGATCGGCTCGGGCGCGAGGCGCGGGATGCGCCAGCCGCCGAGGAACAGCGCGGTCGCCAGCGCGCCGATGACCCACAGGTTCACCCACTCGGCGGTGGCGAAGGCGCCGAAGCGGAAGCCCGAGTACTCGGTGTTGTAGCCGGAGACCAGCTCGCTCTCGGCCTCGGGCAGGTCGAACGGCGTCCGGTTCCCCTCGGCCAGCGCCGCGATGAAGTAGATGAAGAAGGCGCAGAGCGCCGCCGGGTTGTGGAAGACGTACCAGCTCCACGGCGCGCCCCCCTGCTGCCGGATGATCTCCTGCGGCGACAGGGTGCCGGCCATGACCGCGATGACCATCAGGGCGAGGCCGGCGGGCAGCTCGTAGCTGATGATCTGTGCGGCCGAGCGCATGCCGCCGATGAGCGACCACTTCGAGTTCGACGCCCAGCCGCCCATGATGACGCCGACGACCACCAGCGAGGTGACCGCGAGCAGGTAGAGGAAGCCGATGTTCAGGTCGGCGACCACGAGGAGCTGCGAGAAGGGCAGCACCATGAAGGTCATGAAGACGCCGCAGAAGACCAGGTAGGGCGAGGTCAGGAAGAGCGGCCGGTCGGCGTCGGCCGGGATCAGGTCCTCCTTGGTGATCAGCTTGAGCGCGTCGGCCAGCCACTGGAGCCACCCCTGCGGCCCCACGCGGTTGGGGCCGATGCGCGACTGCATGCGGCCGGCCACCTTGCGCTCCCAGACGGTGATGAAGCCGCCGCCCACGGCGACCAGGAGGACGATGACCAGGCTCGTGCCCCAGAGGATGAGCGCGGCGATGACCCAGCCCCAGAAGGGGCGGGGCGCGCCCCCGGCCGCGACGCGCAGGGGGACGGTGCTGCCGGCGGTCGCGTTCGGCTTCACCGCGAGGGTGACGGTGCCGCGGCGCTGCAGCCGCGCGGCGAGGCGGCCCTGCGTGGCGGGCTGGCCGTCGATCTGCTGGATGACGTTGCCGGCCTCGAGCCGCGCCAGGGCGGCGGGGCTCCCCGGCGTCACGGTGGTGACCGCGAGGCCCTGGGGGCCGGGCTGGACCGTGGCCCCGAGCCACGAGGTGACGCGCCGGAGCTCGGTCCCGTTCCAGGCGCCGTCGGCCGCGCGCCGGAGCGTGCGCGGGAAGAGATCGAGCTCCACCGGCGCGGAGCGCAGGACGGCGCCGCGCCCCTCGGCCGGGGTGATCTCGACGCGCCCGACGAAGCGGGCGTGGCCACCCACGGCCCGTTCCTGCGGCTCGTCGATCACGGCGAGGATGCGGGTGGCCTGGGCCGAGCCTGCGGACCCGACGGCGCGCCCGGTGAACGAGAGGCCGCCGTCGACGGGACGACCGTTGACCGGCGTGATGGTGCCGGAGAGCTTGACGGCGACCTCCGTGCCGGCGCTGAGGCGGCCGCCGTGGCGCCCGCCGCCGCCGAGCTCGAGGAGGAGCGTGTCACCGCGCTCCAGGGTGGTGGGCCGCACGTCGCGGATGGGCGGGGCCGGGGGGACTTCGCGGCAGCCGGCGGTGCCGGCCGCCGCCGCCCCGAGGGTCAGGGCGGCGACGACGGCCAGCCAGCTGGCCCGGTGCGGGGTCTCGGGACGCGTCGTCATCGCCAGTCTCATCGCCAGGCTCATCGCCAGTCTCATCGCCAGGCTCATCGATCGATCTCGGGCGCGATCACATCGAGGCTGGCGATGAGGGCGACGAGGTCCGCGACCATCAGGCCGCGCGACTTCGCCCGCACCACCGCCATCGAGGTGAAGGAGCCGGTGCGGAAGTGGGCGCGGTAGGGGGTCTTCTCCCCTGTGGCGACGACGTAGCAGCTCATCCAGCCCCGGGCGGCCTCGACGCGACCGAGCGCCTCGCCCTTCGGCCGGATCTTCTTGGGTGGGGTCCAGAACTCGCCCGCGGGCGTCTCCTGGATCTGCGCGAGCGCTTCCCGGACCAGCTTGAGCGACTGGCGGCACTCCTCGACGCGGACGTAGAAGCGATTCCAGCAGTCGCCGGTCACGCCCAGGGCGTCCCGCCCCACGGCCACCTCGAACGGCGTCCCTTTCTGCTCCAGCCCCGCGAGGACCTTCGCGTACAGGCCGTACGGGGCGTCACGGCGGAGGTCGTAGTCGACGCCCGAGGCGCGGGCGTTGGGGCCGACCATGCCGTAGCTCCGCGCCTCGGCGGCGGTGACCACGGCCACGCCCCGGTTGCGCTTGACGAAGATCTCGTTGCCCGAGATGAGGCGGTCGAGCTCGTCGAGGATGGGGCCGTGCCGGTCCACGAAGCGCATGACCTTGTCGGGCCAGCCGGCGGGCATGTCGACGGCGACGCCGCCGATGCGGTGGTAGTTGTAGGTGAGGCGCGCGCCGCACAGCTCCTCGAGCAGGTCGTTGACCATCTCCCGCTCGCGCAGGAGCCAGGGGAAGACGGTGACCGCGCCCAGGTCCATGGCGTGGGCGCCCAGCATGATGTGGTGCGAGGAGATGCGGTTCAGCTCGTCGGTGATGATGCGCAGGTACTCGGCCCGCGGCGGCACCGGGGCGCCCACGAGCTTCTCGACCGTCAGCGCCCAGCAGTGATTGGCGGGCATGGCCGCCACGTAGTCGATGCGGTCGGTGTAGGGCATGAAGGCTTCGTAGGTCATGCCCTCGCAGATCTTCTCGATGGCGCGGTGGAGGTAGCCGACGTCGGGCTTGGCCTCGCTCATCACCTCGCCGTCGGTCCGCACGATGAAGCGCAGCACCCCGTGGGTCGAGGGGTGGTGCGGCCCCATGTTGAGGATCATCTCCTCGCCCGCGGGGGTGGCGAGCACGATCTCGCTCATTTCTCGTCCCCCTTGGTGGTCGCCTGCTGCGCGCGGTTGTGCGCGTCGAACGCCGGCAAGAGGTCGAGCGGGCTCGGCCGCGTGGTGCGCATGCCGCGGTACTCGGCGGGCTGCCGGTAGTCCTTGCGCAGCGGGTGCCCGTCCCAGTCCTCCGGCAGCAGCAGGCGCCGCAGGTCGGGGTGCCCCGCGAAGACCACCCCCATGAGGTCGTACTGCTCGCGCTCCAGCCAATCGGCCGAGTCCCACAGCGCGGCGAGCGAGGCGACGTTCGGCGCCTCGCGTCCGAGCGTCACCTTGAGCACGAAGTCGTGCCGCAAGGGGTACGAGAAGAGGTGGTAGACGAGCTGGATCTCGCTCGACTTCGGCCAGTCCACGGCCGTGATGCTCTCGAGGAAGTCGAACTGGAGCGCGGGGTGATCGCGCAGCGTGCGCATGACCTCGAGGAGCCGCTCGGGCTTGACGCGGCAGAACGGGTCCTTGATGCCGGAGCCCTCGGTGAAGTCGGAGACGATCTCACCGAAGGTGGCGACGAGCAGGTCGTAGGTTTCCTTGGGTAGCATGCTTGGGGGTTCCCTTGTCCGGGCGCTACGCGTTGCCGGGGGCCGCCGTCGCCGGGGCGTCCGCCGCCGTCGCCGGGGCGTCCGGGGCCGGGGCCGGGGCGGCGGAGGCCGCGGCCGGGCCCGGGGCGTCGGCCGCCGCGCGACGGAGCGGCGTTGAGCCCCGCCCCTCGCTCGCCTTGATCTGCTTCAACCACTCGAGGTCCCCCTTGGCCCACACGTAGGCGAGACCGAGGGCCACGATGACGAGGAACAGCAGCAGCTCGAGGAAGGCGAAGAGGCCGGCGCCGGTCGCGACCCACCGGCGGAAGACCGTGGCGACCGGGTAGGTGAAGGCGATCTCGACGTCGAAGATCAAGAAGATGATGGCGATGATGTAGAAGCGGGGATTGAAGTTGAACCACGCTTGCGCGATGGGCCGCTCGGCGCACTCGTACGTGGACGATTTCTCCTGGTCGGGCGTGTTCGGGCGTACGAGCCGACCCACCAGGAGGGTCGCGCCGATGAAGAAGGCGCCCACGGTGAGGAACACGAGGACGTTGACGAGATTGAACTGCATCCGGGCTCCTCGCGACGCAAAAGGCGGCGGAATGCCTGACGTTTTGTGCGGATGGCAGGCCTTCGATCGAGCAATCGTTTAGCTTGGTTTGGAGGTGCGGTCAAGGCCAATCCCCGGCGGGCCAGGGCGGCGGCGGGCGCGGCGCGGCCCCGTCGGCAGCGGCCGCGAAGGCGGCAGGCTGGAGCCTAACGCTTGAGCTCGTCGAGGCGGGCGATCAGCTGGCGGAGCCGCTCCTCCACGGCGCCGGCGCTCGCGGCCACCCGCGCGACCTGCTCGGTCAGGTCGGCGTCGCGTGCCCCCAACCGCGCGACCTGCGCGACGACGGCGCTCGCGGCCGTGGCCCCGCGGGCGTGGGTCTCGGCGAGCCCGGTGGCCGCGGCGAGCGCGCTCGCCACGTGGGCCCCGCCGAGCGTCTGGACCTCGCTCCCGGCGCGCAGGTGCCCCTCGGCGCGCTCGACTCCCTGCGCGAGGTCACCGGCGGCCTCGCGCAGGACCTCGCCGATGTGGACCTGCTGCTGCACCGTACCGGCGTACTCGCGGGTCTGACTGGCCAGCTCCGCGGTCGCCGCGGCGGCCTGCTTCGAGGCCCTGGCGTGCTCGTCCATGCCGCGCGCGATGCCCTGCACCTTCTTCTGCGCCGAGCGGGCGATCTGCCGGATCTCGCCGAGCGCATCGCCGGCCGACACCGCCACCTGGAAGCCGTTGTCAACCGCCACCACCCCTTGGGCCATGGTCTCCATGGCGCGCACGCTCTCGGTCTGGATGCCGAGGATCTGCTCCGAGATCTCCTTGGTGGAGCTGGCGGTGCGCTGCGCCAGGGACTTGATCTCCCCGGCCACCACGGCCATGCCCCGGCCGTGCTGCCCCGCCTGCGCGGCGATGATCGAGGCGTTGAGCGCGAGCAGGTTGGTCTTCTGCGCGATCTCCTCGATGACCGAGACGACCTGGCCGATGCCCTGCAGCCGGGCGCCGAGGGAGTCGATGGTCGTGTGCGCGGTGGCCGACAGCTCGCGGATGCGCTCGATCGCGTCGAGGGTGTGATGGACGGCGCGGTACCCCTTCTCGGCGGCGTCGCTGACGCGCGCCGAGAGATCGGCGGTATCGGCCGCAGCGGTCCGCACCCGGCCGATGCCCGCGTCCATCGCCAGCGTGGAGGAGGCGATGGCAGAGGCGCGCTCACCCAGGCTGCTGACCCCGTCGGTGGTGCGCACGATCTCCTGGGTCAGCTCCTCGGCCACCCCGCGCGCGGCCGCGGCCGCCTGCCGTAGCCCGGCGGCCTCGCCCAGGACCTCCCCCAGCGTCGCCTCGCCCCGCGCCAGGTCCTCGCGGGCGCGCCGGGCGGCCTCGGCCAGGCGCTCCGCGGTCGCGACGGCTACCTGGCCCCGGCCGCCGAGCTCGGCGGCGGCCGCCGTCAGCTCGTGGACCGCGGCAGCGCGCTCGCCCAGCGCCGCGGACACGGCCCTCGTCGCGGCGGTGACGTCGTGCCCGCTCGCGGCCGCGACGCGCCCGAGGTCGGCGAGATCCTGGACGACGCGGCCGAGCGCCTGGGCCGCCTCCTGCAGGCCCGCGCCGAGGCGCCCGAACTCGTCGCTGGTCGGGGCCACGTGGAACTCGCGGAGGTCGCCGCGCGCCAGGCGCTGGACCGCCGACCGGACCTCGGCGAACGCGAGCCGGAGGTCGCGCACCACGAGCGCGGAGAGCCCCGCGATGCCCGCCACCACGATCAGCGCGCCCACGAGCGGCGCGGGCGCGCCCGTGTCGGCACGCTCGCCGATCGTCTGCCCCACGACGAACGCGCCCAAGGCCACGCCCGCGCTGCTCGCGAACAGCTTGAGGCGGATGGTGGCGTGGCCGCTGGCGACCGGCCCCTGGGACGCCAGGCGCCGGCTTGCTGGCCGGAGGAGGTAGCTCGAGAGCAAGTGGAAGCAGATCAGCGCCGCCAGGAACGACAGCGTCGAGGCGGCCACCATGACCGGGCCGGCACCGTCACGGGTCGCGAGCCGGGCCAGGCACCCCGCCAGGGCACCGCCGGTGGCCCCGGCGAGCAGCCGCGTCGGCGCGCGCGCCACCGCGACGAAGGCCGGCGGCGGCGCCGTCGCGGTGCCGAGCTGGTCGAGGAGCCGGAGCGGCCCCCAGGCGGCGCCGATCATGGCGGCCGCCTGCGCGCTGGCGATGCCCGCCAGCCAGCCGGGCGACCCGCCCGTGAGCAGGTACGTCGCCAGCTGCGCGACAGCAGCCGTGGCGAGGCAGATGAGCCCCGTGCTCAGCGTGAGCGGGATGATGCGCCTCCTGCGGCCCCCGAAGACACGATCGTACCGAATGGGCCCTACCCGGTCAATTCCGGTCGCGGGACGTTTCGCCCGCGTGGACGGGGGCGGTTCCCAAGTGTCAGGGGGCCCGGTGCCTCGACCTGACCTTCCTGGGGCGCACGCGGACGGACGCGCAGCGGGACCCGGGTCACGCAGACGACCAGTTGGTTCGTGCGCTGCCGGCCGCGCCAGCGGCGCGCCCGCCTGAAGATTCCGCCTGCGCCCGCGGTCGCGATGCCGCTAGGCTGACCGTGGTCCCGGCGCGGCAGGGCCGGGGGAGGACAGCGAGCCATGGCCGACCGATACATCGACCTCGACGAGACACAGATCCATGGTCCCTACGCGGCCAAGATGATCCGGCGTTCCTGCGTCGGGCTGGTGCCGCCGTGTGACTCCGGCCTGGAGCATGTGGCGAGCGAGATCGAGCACGCCACCGCGGAAGTCAAGCGGCGCACCGACGCGGCACGCACGGCCTCGGCGGCGCTGCGCGAAGGGGCGCAAGGCAAGGGCCCAGTGCTCGGCCGCTCCGTGCGGTTCCTCGGCCGGTTCAGCACGCACCTCGACAGCCAGCCCAAGGGGGAGGTCGACCGCCGGACGTACTTCCCCGAAGATGGCACCGCGGGCGGCGTGGGCCGCAGCGCGCCGCGGGTGCTCCTGGCCCTGGGGCGCATCGCGGAGCTGCTGGCCAAGCCCGAGTGCCGGGCGACCGGTAGGGCCGAGTGGCAGGCCGAGGCGCAGGCGCTGATCGCGGAGCTGGCGCCGGTGGTCGAGCATTCGAGCAACGCGCGCACCGAGCGGACGGCGGCAACTCCGCCGCTGGAGGCGGTGCGGCAGGCGTGGCTCCAGACCTACGTCGCCGCGAAGTGCGGGGTGGAGTGCGTGCTCAGGCTCTCGGGGAACATGCACCTGATGCCCGTGGTCTTCTATGACCTCGCGGTCCCGGGGAGCGCCAAGGTGACCGAGCCCCCGCCGGAACCGCCGGCGTAGTCCGTGCCTGCACCGCCGCCTGGCCCCGCGCGCCCGGGGTAGCCGAGCGTGCACCGCCTCGGGCCTCCGACCCCGTCAGGGCACCCGGGCGGCGGTTGTCGCATGCGTTTGTGCGGGCCAGAGTTGCCCGGCGACCGGGTCCTGTGCACCTCTACTCCGACACGAGCAGTCCTCCGACCGCCCCCCGCCGCCTCCGATCGGTCGAGGGCGGCCACGCGCCCGTCTCTCGGGCTCTCCGATCGGCTCAGAGCACGCCGACGCTCCCTCACACTGGCCCTGCGACCGCGTGAGGGCGGGCCGGTGCCTCGCGCGTAGGCCCCCTGACGCGGCCCGAGGCGCCGGGCGCCGCCCGCGGTGCCGCCCGGTGCGCCCCGGGGTGCCGCAGCGCCCGACATCGGCACCGGCCTACGGCGCCGGGCGCGCGGCGCGACCAGCCGTCGGGTCGCCGCGTGCGAGCCCGCGCCGCCATCACGTCTTCTCCGGGTGCGCGCCGTCCTGCGGGCCTTCGCCCGCGTCGTCCGCTGACCCGCCGTCACCGGCCGCGTCGACTCCGCTGTCGAGCGCGCAGCCCGGAACGGATTCCAGCCAGAAGACCATCTCCGCTGGGTCCCCACAGCCGCAGCTCGCTCCGCGCCCGTGGCCGGTCTGGGTCTGGGTCTCGTAGCACGGGGCGGAGACGGTCACCGTGAATGTACAATCCCCCTCCGTCACTCCCGCGGTCCCTGCAAATGCGTCAGCCCTGACCGGTTCCCCGTCGCACAGCACCTCGATCCGTGAGTCGGCGATGAACTCGCCGGTGTTTGGGTCGCGAACGCCGACCCACAGCGCGGCGTCGTAGCAAGGGCCTCCCGCGCAACCGCAAGGGACGCATGCAGGGAGAACCGCTACTGCGACCAGGAGGACGCACACGCGAAGAGCTGCAGCGCGGCAGGGCTGGCGGCCATGCCGGCCCCGCAGCCCGGCGGAGGCAGAAAACGGCCTGAGGTGGTGCAAGCCCTGATGCCGCGACGGTTCGTACAAGCGAGCCCTCCTCCTAGAGCGCTGACGCCAGGTGACACAGGTGGCCGACCGAGCTGTCCAGCGCCCACTGAGAGAGCCACACGAGATGGATCGTTCCGGTGGGAGCAACGTACGCCTCCCAGCGCGTGGGGGGCACCCAGACGCCTCGCGGAACCAGGGTCCTGCCTCGCGCCCAGGAGTCGCCGGGCCCCACCCCGAGGGTAGCAGCCTCGTACTCGGCACCGCCCTCCTCCCCGGTCTCGACGACGAGGACCACCTGACTGTTCCAGTCGCCGGCTACGATTGTGGACCAGACTGCCTGGGCGACGGGGACGGCCGTGATGGAACCCGGCGGGTCGAGGGCAGGTGCCAAGTAGTAGTGATGGATGGTACCGGGGTCTCCGTCCAGGTACCCGGGCCAGACGAGGTGACGGCCCCCCTCGGGGTCGAGGTGACCCCCCCCTAGCGGCCGGACGTTGGCGGGGTACTCGTAGGGAGCAGACCAGTTCCCGGCCGCATCGCGAACTCGCTCGAAGCGGCGGCCTGGGCAACCATAGGTGGAGGGGGCACACTCGACCCAGAATAGCCAGAGCGTGCCCGTCGCGTTGACCTCAACCACGGGTGGATAGAGGACGTGGAGGCCCACCCCGCCCACATCCTCCGCCGGTAGCCAGACGCCGTCCGCCGTTCGCGCGAAGTGGACGATACGATCTTCTGGGAGTACCTCCGGATCAGCCGTAGGGAGCGCCAGCGTGGCCACTACGTGGAGCATCCCTTCTGCGCCCCGCCTCGCTTCCAGAAAGCGCAGTTCGTGGAACCCGGTTCCCTCGAAGATGGTCTGCCAGTCACCATCGCAGCTTTCGGCGCAAGCCGTGGCGAGCACCCCCGCTGGGGCCCCGAAGTCGTTCGAGAAGAGCCACACGGTGCTGGCGTCGGCTCCAACGAGAGCAACGGTGAGTTCTCTGGAATCACCATTGTGGACTGGCAGGAGCTGGGGCGGCCCCCAAGCCCCACTAGCGGTGTTCGCAATGTGGTACAGGCTGTGCCACACGGCGTTGGGTGGGGCGGGCTCAGAAGGGTCGCCAGCGTACACGACGTGGACACGTCCGTCCGCGGCGAGGTCGCCAGTGAACGCCGCGCCCGAGAAGTGAAGGGTCGCGACTAGCTCGGCACCGGCCGGCGGACGCCAACTGTCGGGAGCAGCGTCGAGGCCCCCATCCGCCGGTGTCTCCATCGGCGTGGGCGCGCACGCTACACAGCACGCCAGGGCTACGACGAGCGTGGGCCGTGCGATCTCACGGGAGCATGCCGCCGTGGGCATCGTTCCATATCTCTCCCTGATCAGTGAAGCGGTTTCGCAACAGCAGATGATCGATCCAGCCCTCGAAAGCGCCCCCGCCAACCTCGAGGTCACCGCCGAACCCGCCACCAACCTTCGGACCGCAGTCGGCGCCCCAGGAGTCTAGGTTTCCATCGAGGTAGGTGGTAATCGTCGCATTGAACACGTCATGCACCACGGCGAGATGGCGCGTCGCATTGACGTTGTTCGCCAGCGCTTGCCCCTGCGACACTCTGCGACACACCGTCGCGGGCTCGCCCTGCTCTACGTCGGACTGCGTGATGTACGAGAAGAAGAGCCGGCCAGTGGCCTTCTCAATCCCGAAGGTGAAGCTCCCGTCGGTCTTGCGGGCAATGATGGCGTCCACATCCTGCGGGGCAGTGGGCATGCGGACCAGCGCTTCGACGGTGACCGTGCCCGGGAAGTCGAGATTCCAGACTGTGCCGGGGGTGTATCGCCCGCCGGAGTGAGGAGATTGACCGGCCCACCGGAAGATGTGCGCCACCTTCCCGCCTTGGTAGACCTGGGAGTCCTCGATGACCGGACACCGCTGCTCGCCTCCGACGTGGAGGCACCACGGCCACCTCAGAGGCAGCTGGGCGCCCCGCGAGTACGTGGTCATGCTAACTGCCTCATGCGCCTGGGGCCAGTCCAGCCACTCGGCCATACTCACCTCCCACTCGTTGAAGTCCCAGACCAGAGTGTCCAGCGAGTCGATGGCTGCCCGCAGGTTGATCGCTCCTTTGTCTCCGCTGTACGGCCAGTCGTACACGCGCACTCCGGTACGGCCGAGGATCTCACGCATCGAGCGCGAGGTGAGGCTGGCATTGGACCCGTGCATCCACCGGTGCACGCTTTGGAGGATGACCGCCGCGCCCGTCGCGAGGGCGCTCGCAGAGGAAGTGCCATTGAAACAGTAGGTGTACTCGTTGCTGGTCGCCACCGGCGTGGGGGGAAGCGAGCAGGTGCCAAGTCCGCCGGTGGTCGCCACCCTGCTCCCCCACGAGTAGACCTTGACCAGATCCCCATCGTTGGAGTCGCCAGGTACCATGAGTGTGAAGGGGTCGATGGAGGCGACGAGTACGCTGCCGGAGTCGGTGCCCTCGGAGTACCGGCGCCAGTGGTCTAGTAGGATCCCGTGGTTGCCCGCGGGCTCGATGACGATCATGCCGTTGTCAACGGCAGTTTCCACTGCGTCCAATACCGCCTGGTCCAACGTCGGCGGGACCTTGTCGCACCACCAGCAACCCGGCTGACCGAATGGCTCATACACGACATGCTGGTGTTCAATGACCATGGTGCCACCAACAGCCATCCGCTGCGTCGCTTTGGCTACGGCCCGCTCGACGATGGGGAACCAGGCACTGGGCGATACGGGCCACTTCGAGGCGAATCCCCCCGCCGCCCTCGATGCAATGCCGTCGATGCCGTACGGGCCGGGCGGGGACCGGAGCTGGCTGTCCTTCGTCGACGCGTAGATGACTCCCATGACCATTACCCCATGCGTATCGCCCCCCCATTCCAGGCAGTCATTCGCCATGCCGGGGCCGAAGCGCCATGGGCAGTTGCCGTGCAAGATGTACTCGAACGCAGGGATGTCCTCATGGCCCCAGGGCCTCGTCGAGTCGATGACGACGAATTCGGCGTTCTCACCACGGCCCCCGGCGACTGACCAAGCGTACCGGACGTCCAGTCCGAACGGAGTGCCAGGACCAGAGGGAGGATTGAGATACCATTGTTCATTGGTGTAGTCGTCGGTCGGTCCTTCGATGTCCTCGGCCGTGTCTGAGTACCGCTCCAGCGTAGGGCCGGAGCCCAGGCTCGCAGGATAGGCGGTATCCACCAAGTCAAGCGCATTGAGCTGGCCAACGATTGACGCCAGCGTCGCCGTGTCGTCAGCGGACATGTCGTCGGGGTAGATGCCCGTCGAGCCCACCGCCACCAGCGACCAGGTCGAGAGATCGGGAAGCGGCTTGCCCTGACGGAATTGCCCCATGGCCTTGAAGTTGCGCAGCTCGGGCGAGGACACCACGTGCGTCCGGTCGACCACTAGGCCATAGGTCGCTACCAACGCGTTGGCAGCGTCGAGCGTTGCCTGGACGTTCGTAGGGAGCGGGTGGCCCGGCTTGGTGGAGAGCTCGCTCACAAAGGAGTTTGTCTCGGGCGATGCGACGATCCTGGTCGAGTCCGCGAACTTGACCTTCAACCCGTTTGTGTAGATTGCCGGGTCTCCCACGTACGACCGCTTCACGTACCTGGTGAACAGAACTGGAGCGAGTGCGGCCACAGCGATCGTTCCGACCACAGCGACCGCATCGACGATGCAGGTGGGCACGTCGGGCTGGTTGCCGTTCTCGCACGGGGGGGTCGAGCCGAGGTACTCGTCGGGGATGGTGAAGCCTTCGGGCAGGTTCCGGCGGGCACGCAGGATCTCGATCAACCCGGTGACCGCGTAGACGCCGGGCGCCACGCCCAGGCGCGAGGCCGTCTGGCCGGTCCAGGCGGTCGGGCCCATGATCTCCTCAGGGCCCGCCTTGGGATCGATCGGCTTGCTCGTCGTGAGGACGTCGAGGATCCTGCCGGCCCCGCTGAAGATCGTGTACGTGAAGCGCGCCACGTACTGATGGTTGGACTTGGCGCTCTGGCGGAATGCTTTCGGCATCGTGATGACCGCCTTGACGCCGAGAGCCTGGGCCGGGCCTCCTGGCGTGAACACCGCCGGGTTGGCGGAGAATCCCGCCAGCGCGATCGCTCCGCGCGGGCTGACCTTGGGCGCCAGCGCAGTGAGCGTCCTGATCGAGACGGTGATCGGTGGCGAGGTGGGCGACTCGTTGCCAGCGGCGTCGGTGGCGCGAGCCGTGATGGTGACCTGCCCAGAGGCAACGGGGCTGGCCAGCACGACCAGGAAGCGGCCGGCGCCGTCGGCGGTGGCCGTGGCTGAGCCCCCCGGCTGCAGCGTAACCGTCACGTCGGCATCAGCCTCAGCGCTGCCGCCCACGAACAAGAGCGTGCTCTCGAGCACGCCGGTCTTGGGTGCCTCAACAACGGGGGCGGGCGGGGCCGTCGTGTCCACGGTGACGGCCACAGGCTTGGACGCCAGGGACACCTGATTGGCCCGTTGGGCTCGAGCGGTGAGCACGTGGAAGCCATCGGCCAGCGGGGCCGGCAACAAGACGGAGAACGTGCCCCCGGTCGCCGGGCCCGAAGCGACGAGCACGCCGTTGTCGAAGAGCAGCACGGTCGTGCCCGACTCGGCCTCGCCCGTGACCGTCGACGGCGGCACGTTGGTGACGAGCCCGTACCGCGGGGTCAGAATCAGCGGCGCCGCCGGCGGCTCCGTCGGGCCGCATACGTCGAACGCCACGCGGTCGATCCACACGGTCGCCCACTGGTCGATGAACCACTCGAGCCCCGGCGGCACGTAGGCGGCTGCGGGCAGGTTGGCGTAGGCGGTGCTGTGCAGGACGACGCCGTCGACGAGAACCCGCACCTGGCCGCCGCGCTGTACCTCGACGCGGTACGTGTGCACGGCCGCGATGTCGACGAGGAAGGTCAGCCAGCCGTAGGGGGCGCTCGAGTCGAAAAACGTGACGAACCCGCTGTTGCCCGGCTGGATGCTGATGTTCAGCATCGGCATGCGGTCGCCGTCGCTGGCGCGGAACGTCGTAACCATGCAGCCGCAGTAGCCGTCCTGGCAGCTACACTGCGGCGCGAGATCGGTCACCTTGAGGCGGGCCTCGAACTCGTACCCCGCCGCAGTCACGAGTTGCTGCTCGAGGTGGGACGCCTCGCAGCGCTGGGCCATGCTGGCGCTGGCCGCGAGCACGAGCCAGCAGTTATCCCCTTCCGGGACGGATTGGGCCGAAGCGCCGCCGCTGCACACGAGGTTCCAGTCTGGCGGTCCGGGCACGCTGCACCCGTCGAGGGATGCCGACGCGACGACGTTACCGCAGCTCGCCTGCGCCGCCGCCGGGGGGGGGATACGAAACCGACCACGAGGAGGACGACGATCACGCTCCCAAGACCCGCTCCCGTTCTCATGCGCCCTCCCTCGCTGCTTCCGTCGGCGGCAGCACGCAGATGGCTTCATCGTGGCGCCGGGACTGATGGCACTGCAAGTCTTGATCGGTCCTCCTGACCGGTGTATCATGCCCCGCACAAACCCAACCGAGCGGTGCCAGGGGGAAGGGTGGGACGGCATCCTCCTGCGGGAACCGCATCCTCGGTGGCCGAGGGCTCGCCGACGGTTGGGGGGAGCGCCCCAGGTTGCAGTCCCCGTGGTCCGCGCGCGGCCCAGCACCTCGCTGAGCGCGAAGGGGTGGCGGTGGATCACCGCCGCGCGGCCCGCGAGCGTCTGGCTCACGCGCGCCGCCAGGTGGAGCTGCTGCGAGCCGGTGAGGACGTACGAGACGCTACCGGGCCGATCGACGCGGGCCTGCAGGTACGAGAGGAGATCAGGGGCGCGCTGCACCTCGTCGAGCACTGCGCCGCGGGCGTCGTCGAAGCGCCGGAGGAAGCCGCGCGGGTCGGTGAGCACGAATCCACGCTCGTCGAGATCCTCCAAGGACACGTAGGCGAAGTCAGGGAAGGTCGCCCGCGCCAGCGTCGTCTTGCCCGATTGCCGCGGTCCGGTGAGGAACACGACCGGGAAGCGGGCCGCGAGGGAACCAAGCTTTGGCCCAAGAGTCCTTGGAATCACACGCGTATTGTCTCACGATGGCGGAGTGATGGCAAATTGAACATCGAATATTGATTTTGCACACTGGCCTCGCGGCGTCGTGGCCCGCACGTGACTCGAGGTCCCACTGCGGTTCGCGATCGCACCAGCCGCGCGCGTCTCAGCGGAGAGCTTCAGTCGCGGCGGCGCCGGTGGAGAGTGCCGGCGAGGTCGTCCGCGCGAGCCTCCTCCCGCCGGTCCTGCTCGCGGCGGGCGGCGGCCGCCGCCTTGGCCTGCAGCTGCTCCACGGCCGCGCGCGCGGCGTACGCGTCGCGCAGCGCCGCGGTCGCGGTCTCGTGCCGAGCCGCCGCCGCGCGTTCGGCCGCCGCCGCCTGCTCCTGCTCGGCCAGGCGCT
>JACRCY010000593.1 GCA_016218785.1 Deltaproteobacteria bacterium | reverse complement strand
GCCGAGGCCTGCCCGCCGACCGCGTTTTCCAGCGCCGGGCCACCGTCGAGCCGCCCGTGGCGGCCCGGCCGGCAGTACCTGGCCGGTGTAGCTGGACGCCATGGCGGGACCGCTCGCGACTTTGTCCGAGGCCCTGCGCCCCGCGAACCCATCCCTTGCCAGATCACACCAATCGTGTGATCTCAGCCGGCATGCGGCAGCATGGGGGCCAGGATCACGCTCCCAATGTGACTTGCGGGGGCATGCTCGGGGAGTCGGGCTCATGGCGCGGAACGGCGCCGCGGCTCAGAATGCACGAGCGATTGGACACTGCAACTCCGTTTCGAGGTCGCCCCGTGCTTCCCCCGCACGTGCCCGTGGGCTAGAGTCGAAGCTTCGCACGTGGGAGCGGGAACATGCTCTTGTCGCGTTTCGAGTACCGGGCGGCGCGGACGGTGCAGGAGGCCCTGGATCTCTGCGCCGAGCAGCCCGGCAGCCGCTATCTGGCGGGCGGCACCGACCTGCTGCCGCAGCTCCGTGGGCGGCGTCGGGTGGCGCGGGTCATCGACATCAAGCGCATCGCGGAGCTCCGGACGATCCGCGAGCGGGAGGACCGGGGCCTCACCATCGGCGCGGCCGTGCCCCTCGGGGAGATCGTGACCAGCCGCGCCGTGCGCGAGCGGTATCCGCTCCTCTGTGACTGCTGCAACGCCGTGGGCGCCTACCCACTGCGCAACCGCGCGACCATGACCGGCAACATCTGCAACGCGTCCCCGGCCGCGGACACGGCGGTGGCGCTGCTGGCGCTCGACGCCCTGGTCGTGGCGCGTGGCCCTGCCGGCACCCGCGAGATCCCGCTGGCGGGCTTCTTCGCGGGCCCCGGACAGACGGTGCTCCGGCCGGGCGAGATGGTGACCGCCGTCGTGCTACCGGCCGCCACGGCCCACATGCGCGGCTCCTACCAGCGCCTCTCGCGGCGCCGGGGCATGGACCTGGCTACCGTCGGCGTGCTGGTCGGACGTGGCCACGAGGGGCTGCAGCCGCGCCACCGGGTGGCGCTGGCGGCGGTCGCCCCGACCCCCGTGCGGGTCGTGGCGGCCGAGGCGCTCCTCGATCGGGACCCGCTGGGCGAGGTGACCCGTGCGGCCGAGGCGGCGCGCGCCGCGGCCCGGCCGATCACGGACGTCCGCGGCTCGGCCGAGTATCGCCGCGAGATGGTGGGCGTGCTGGTCGAGCGCGCCGTGAAGAGCCTCCCCTGAGCCCTGGGAGAACGACCATGCGTCACGAGATCACGGTCCGCGTCAACGGGGTGTCGGAGACCCACACGGTCGCCGACAACCAGACGTTGGTATCCTTCCTGCGCGACACGCTCGACCTGACGGGCGCCAAGGAGGGCTGCAACGAGGGGGAGTGCGGCGCCTGCGTCGTCCTGGTGGACCAGAAGGCGGTCAACTCCTGCCTGATGCTGGCCGTCGAGGCCGACGGCCACGAGGTGACCACGATCGAGGGGCTCGGCAGGCCCGATCAGCTCCACCCGCTGCAGGCGGCGCTGCTGCACCACAGTGCCGTGCAGTGCGGCTACTGCACGCCGGGGATGATCCTCACGGCCGCGGCGCTGCTGCACCAGAACCCGTCGCCGACCGAGGCCGACATCCGCGCCGCCCTGGCCGGCAACCTGTGCCGCTGTACCGGCTACCGCCAGATCATCGACGCCGTCATCGAGGCGTCGAGCCACGTCCGTGCCAACGCCACCACGGAACCGCGGATGCCGCGGAGGCTGCAATGACCGACCCGCGCTACGTGGGCGTGGGCTTCCCGCGCGTCGACGGCCTCGAGAAGGTGACGGGCGCCGCCCGCTACACCGCCGACCTCAAGTTCCCGCGCATGCTCCACGCGGCCGTGGTGCGCTCGCCGCACCCGCACGCCCGCGTCCTCGACGTGCGCCTCGAGGAGGCGCTCGCCGTGCCCGGCGTGCGCGCCGCCGTGGCGGGACGGGACTTCCCGTACCACACCGGCATCTACCTGAAGGACCAGACCGTCTTCGCCACCGACCGCGTGCGCTTCGTCGGCGATCCGGTGGCGGCGGTGGCGGCCGAGATCCCGGAGGCGGCGGCCGAGGCCGCGTCCCGCGTCCAGGTCGACTACGAGCCGCTCCCCGCGATCTATGACGCCGAGGCCGGCATCGCCCCAGGCGCGCCGCTCGTGCACCCCGACCTGGGCAAGTACGAGGTCGTGCCGTGGATCACGCCGCAGGGAGGCACGAACGTCTGCAACCACCTGAAGGTCCGCAAGGGCGACTACGAGGCCGCGCTCCGGGCCTGCCCGCACGCCTTCACCTGGACCTACCGGGTGCCGCAGGTGCAGCACGTGCCCATGGAGCCGCACTGCTCCGTGGCCCGCTTCGACCCGGCGGGCAAGGTCATCGTCCACACATCGGCGCAGAGCCCCTTCACGGTGCGCCACCTGCTGTGCGCCTGCTTCAAGCTCTCGCACGGCGACGTGCAGGTCGTGGTGCCGGCGGTGGGGGGCGGCTTCGGCGGCAAGGCCGGCATCAACCTCGAGCCGATCGCGGTGGCCCTCGCGATGCGCGCCGGCGGGCGCCCGGTGCGCGTGATGGTGGACCGCGCCGAGGAGTTCTACGCCACGGTCGTGCGCCAGGGCCTCACCGCGACGCTGACGACCGGCGTGGACCGGAACGGCAAGGTCCAGGCGCAGAAGATGCACTACCTGTGGAACTGCGGCGCCTACGGTGGCTACGGCGTGAACGTGGTGCGCGCCGCGGGCTACACCTGCGGCGGCGCCTACGAGTTCCCCAACGTCTGGGGCGACTCCATCGGCGTCTACACCAACCGTCCCGTCGGCAGCGCCTACCGCGGCTTCGGCATGAGCGAGATCCACTGGGCGCTGGAGCAGCAGATGGACCGGGTGGCCCACGAGGTGGGCATCGACCCGATCGACTTCCGCCTGCGCAACTGCCTGGGTCCCGGCAAGGCGACGGTGACCGGGCAGGTCCTGGGCGAGCACGCGGGCCGCCCCGACAAGTGCATCGAGCGGGTGGACGCGGCGCTGAAGATCCGCGGCCAGAAACGGCGGCGCTTCACGGGGAAGGGCATCGCCTGCGCGGTGAAGGCGCCGGCCATGCCCAACAACGCGTCGTCGTCGGTGGTGCTCAAGTTCGCCGAGGACGCGACGCTCGAGGTGCTCGTCTCGGGCATCGACTACGGCCAGGGGCTCATGACCGTGGCGGCCGCGTTCGCGGCGGAGGCGCTCAAGCTCCCGCCGGAGAAGGTGCGGGTGCGGGGCAAGCCCGACACCGACCTCTCCCCCTACGACTGGCAGACGGTGGCCTCGCGCCAGACCTGGGCCACGGGCAACGCCATCCTGCGCGCGGCCGCGGACGTCAAGCGCCAGCTCCTCGCCATGGCCGCCGAGGCGCTCGGCGTGCCCGTCGCGGAGTTGGAGCTGGAGATGGAGGAGGTCGTCCACCGGCCGTCCGACCGGGCGCTGCCACTGACCGCGCTCGTCATGGGCTACCAGTTCCCCGACGGGCACACCATCGGCGGGCCGGTGGCGGCGACGGCCTCGCACGTGCCCGAGGGGCTGCTCTACCTCGATCCCGAGACCAGCCAGAGCCCGAAGCCGGTGGCGAAGTGGACCTTCGGCGCGCAGGGCGTGGAGGTGACGGTCGATCCCGACACGGGTCAGCTCTCCGTGGACCGGGTGGTGGCCTGCTACGACGTGGGGCACGTGGTCCACCCCGGGCTCATCCGGGGCCAGACCTACGGCGGCGTGGTCCAGGGGCTCGGGACCGCCATGATGGAGGAGCTGCTGCTCGACGAGCAGACCGGGCGCGTCCGCAACGCTGCGCTCATGGACTACAAGATCCCGACGACCGAGGACCTGCCGGCCGAGGTCGAGGCGTACTACGTGGAGACGCCCCAGGAGGACGGCCCCATGGGGGCCCGTGGCATCGGCGAGCACACCCTGATCCCGACGGCCGCCGCCATCGCCAACGCGCTATTCGACGCCTGCGGCATCCGCATCACCGAGATGCCCATCACCGCGGAGAAGGTGCTGCGCGCGCTCCAGGAGCAGGGGAAGGGACCGCCGCGGTGATCGGGGGCAGCCGCTCCACCGCGCGCTTCGACGCCGAGCTCCTCACGGGGGCGCGCTTCCGGCGTGGCCGCGTGGCGGCCGTCTTCGCGCACGCGGCGCTCGCGGAGTGCGACGACGGCGACCTGCTCACGCTGGTGCATCCGTCACGGGAGCTGGTACCGCTCGGAATCGTGGTGCCGTGGGACGCGGTGCCCGCCGGCGGGCAGCCGGTGGTCCTGGACGGGCGGGTGCTGCGCCTGGCCGACGCCGCGGTCGTCCTCGACGGGAAGGGGACCGTGCTGCGCCTCCCCGAGAAGCTCTGGCCCCCCTCGCGCGGGGCGCTCGGCGAGCAGCTCGCGGCTCTGTCGCTGCCCGCCCGGACCCGGGCGATGCTGGGGAAGGTCAGCGGCGACGATGACACTGTCGTCCCCACCGAGATCGCGGTGCTGCGCGAAGGGCTCGAGCGACTCGTCGGCGCCTTCTACCGGAACCGCGAAGTGGAGGCGGCGGTGCGGGCGCTCGTGGGGCTCGGGCCGGGCTCCACGCCGAGCGGCGACGACGTGGTGGTCGGGGCCGGGGCGGCCGCCCTGCGACTGCGCGGCTTCCTGGGCCGTGGCGCTACCGATTCGTTGCAGGCGGTGCTCCGCCTGGTGCCGGCCTCGTCCACCACGCGCGTCTCGCGCGCGATGTTTGGCCACGCCGCGCGGGGCACCTTCGCCGAGCCGCTGGTGCGGCTGGCCACGCACCTGGGGGCGGCCGAGGTCGACCTCACGGCCGACGCGCTGCTGCTGGCCGACCTGGGCGCGCAGACCGGGAGCGACATGCTGGCGGGCGCGATGGCCGTGGCGCAGGCCTGCCTGGCGCGTGACGCCTGAGGGGCAGGGGGCCCTCGCGATCGACCGCTGCGCTGCCTCGGGCGACTACGCGGTGTCGCGATGACGACGCGCGCGGGGGCGGTAGATCCGGCTCGAGCTGATTGCCGGCCTCGGCGGCACCACCAACGGGGAGCCCGTCACCCGCCGAGGCGCTGCTCGACCACGGTGAGGCGGCGATCGAGCGCTGCGACGTCGTCCCGCAGGTCCAGCCGGTCGCGGAGCAGGTCGCGCACGTCGGTGACCGCGTGAGCCACCGCGGCCAGCTCGGTCGCCAGCCGCACCTCGGTCTCGGTCTGGCGGCGCTCCAGCCGCTCGAGCCGCTCGCCGAGCTCGGAGCGGGTCGCGTCGAGCCGCTCGCTCAGCTCGGACCGGGTCGCGTCGAGCCCCTGGTTCGTTTGGTCGAGCCGCTCGTTGGTGTGGCGGATCTCGTCCCGGATGGACCGCAGGATCTCGACGGTGACGTCCGACGTATCCATACCATCAGTGTAGCGCGTCGGACGGGGCGCCTCAAGGCCGCCGGCGCGCCGGTCCTACACGGCGCGCATCACCATGCAGTCCCACACCGGGCAGACCTGGATGCAGAGGCCGCAGCCGTCGCACTTGTCCTCGTCGATGGACGGGGTGCGGTCCGCTGCCTCGTTGATCGCCTGGTAGCCCGCGTCGCGGCAGGCGATGGCGCATTTCCCGCAGCGCGTGCAGGTCTCCAGATCGATGCTGCTCTTCCGGCGCGCGGTCGCGTCGAGGCTGGCGTGCGGCACGACGTTGTGGAGCGCGCGCCCGCGGAGGTCGTCGAGACGTTCGGCGCCCTGGTCCTCCAGGTAGGAGAGGAGCCCGTCGCACAGGTCGGTGATGATGTCGTAGCCCTCGAGCATGACGGCGGAGCAGACCTGCAGGGTCGTCGCGCCGAGGAGGACGAACTCGGCCGCGTCCTCCCAGGTGGTGATGCCGCCGCAGCCCGAGATCGGCCGGCCGGCCGGCGCGACCTCGGCCGTGGCGCGCAGGGCTATCGGCTTGAGCGCCCGGCCCGTGTAGCCGCCCACGTTGCCGCGGCCAGCCACCGAGGGTAGGGGCGAGTGCGTCTTCAAGTCCACCCCGAGGATGACCGGGAAGGAGTTGATGGTGCAGAAGGCGTCCGCCCCCGCTAGGGCCAGCGCCTGAGACAGCGTGCGCAGGTCGCTCACGGCGGCGGTGAGCTTCACCACGAGCGGGCAGCGCACGGCCGCCCGCACCCAGCGGGTGATGCGCCTGGCGATCGCGGTGTCCTGGCCGATGGCGGCGCCGACGGCGTGGGGTGGCATGCCGCCGTGTGGGCAGGAGAAGTTCAGCTCGACCGCGCTGGCCCCCGCGGCCTCCGCGCGCCGCGCCAGCTCGACCCAGTCCCCCTCGGCCGCGGCCTCGGCCATGAGCGAGGCCATGAGGAAGCGGTCCGGGTAGTCGCGCCGGAGCCGGGCGATGCCGTCCATCCAGTAGTCGGCGTGCTTCTCCGAGACCAGCTCGATGTTGCCGAACGCGTAGACGCGGCGGGCCTCCTCGGCGAAGCCGGCGAACGCGATGGAGTGGATCCGCGGGGTGACGTTTCGCACCGGGACCTTCTCCAGCGGAATGGTCTTGGTGACGGCGCCGGCCCAGCCGCGGTCGAACGCGCGGGCGATCATCTCGACGGTGTTGGTGGGCGGGGCCGACGCGAGCAGAAACGGGTTCCTGAGCGTCGAGCCGAGGAAGTCGACCTGCAGCGTGGGCATGAGCGATGCTCCTTCCCTCTGGGCGCCTACTCGTCCAGGATCCGTTGCGCGATGGCGCGTGCCGCGCGCCGTCCGTCGGCCACCGCCTGCACCACGGTGGCCCCGCCGTTGACGAGGTCGCCGCCGGCGAACACGCCGGGCCGCGATGTCTCCATCGTCTCCGGATCGACCCGCGGGCCGCTCGCGCCCGCCTCGAGGCTCAACGCCTCCCACCCCGCCGACGGGTGGTTCCCGAGCGCCAGCACCACCTGGCGGCAGGCGATGCTCTCGAAGGCGCCGTCGACGGGACGCGGATGGCGCCGCCCCGAGGCGTCGGGCTCGCCGAGCTCCGCCCGCTGGAAGCCGACGCCGACCACGCGCCCCTCCTCGCCCTGGATCTCGCGCGGCAGGAGCAGCAGCCGCAGCTGCACACCTTCCTCCACGGCGAAGCCCCGGTGCAGGGGCCAGGCCGGCATCTCGACCTCGCTCCGGCGATACGCGACGACCACCTCGTCGGAGCCGAGGCGCAGCGCGACGGTGGCCGCGTCGAAGGCGGTGTTGCCGCCGCCGCAGACCACGGTGCGGCCGGAGAAGCGGGGGGGGGCGCCACCCCGGGTGTCCTCTCCGAGGTTGACGAGCTCGAGCAGCGTGTCCGCGATCCAGACGCCCGCCAGCCGCTCCCCGGGCACGCCGGCCTCGCGGGGCGCGCCGAGGCCGCAGGCCAGGAAGAGCGCCCGGTAGCGATCGGCGAGGGCGCCGAGGTCGGTGACCGCCTCGTGGATGACGCGGGCGCCGCCCTCGGCGACGAAGCCGATTTCGGCGCCGAGGAGGTCGCGCGGCAGGCGGAAGCGGGGGATGCCCGCCATCGGGACGCCGCCGACCCGGGCGCGGCGCTCGTAGAGGTCGGCCACGATGCCAGCGCCGCGCAGGTAGTAGGCCGCGGCCAGCCCCGCCGGTCCGCCGCCGACGATGGCGACCTGCGCCTCGCTTCGCGGCGGCGGGAAAGTCGGCCGCATCCGCTCGCGGATGGCGGTCTCGCCCACGAAGCGCTGCAGCTCGCCGATGGCGATGGGCTTGGCGAGCCCGGTCGCGCTGCAGCGCTTCTCGCACAGCTCCGCCTGCGGGCAGATGCGCCCGCAGGTGGCCACGAGGAAGTTCGCCTCGCGGATGACGCTCAGGGCCAGCCGCACGTTGCGCGTGCGCAGCGCGCGGACGAACTTCTTGATGTCCACCCCGGCGACGCACCCCTTCTGGCACGGGGCGTCGTCGCACATCAGGCACCGGGTGGCCTCGGCCACGGCCCACTGCAGCTTCAGCGGGGCGAACGCGTCCGCGAGCGTCGCGCGCCGGACCTCGGGGGGGTGGTGCTTGCCGGCCATGCCGCAGCAGTATCGACGCACTCGCGGGCTTCGATCAAGTGTCGCGAGGCCCGGGCGCTACCCGCCCTGCAGGAACGACTCCATGGTCATGCCCCTCAACGCGCCGGACTCGAACTCGTTCGCGCCGATGACCACCAGCTCTCCGCGCGGGAAGGCCTTGCCGAACCACGAGTACTCGAGGGCCGTGACCCGGCCGCGCTTGACCTCGACGAAACGGTTCGGTGCCAGCACGAAGTCGATCTCCCGCTTCCCCGACGTCCAGTAGGCCATCCACTCGGGGAACTCGTCGCCCCGCCTCGCGGCGCGTCGCCAGACCTCCTGCGCGACCAGCCACTCCCACCACCGCCTGTCCCTCCCGAGTATCCGTACGCCTCGGGATCACACGGCTTCCGGGTCTCGCCCTGCAGCCGTTTCGCCCGGTCAACGCCCGGGTTGCGGTGGCCGCGGGCTCATGCTCCTGCAGATGTACAGCTCGCCGCCTTCGCTGATCGAGAGCGAGGCGTGGTGCTTTCCACCCCGGCGCCGCCTCAGCGTCGATGGAGGATGGTGCCGTAGTCGCCGACCGCCCAGACGTCGCCTGGCCCGGTCCCCCAGACGCCATAGAGCCAGTTCGTCGTCCCGCTCGTCTCGCGCGACCAGGCCGCACCGTTCCAGCGCAAGACCCTGCCGGAGTCGCCCACTGCCCACACGTCGTTCGGTCCTGCCCCCCAGACGCCCGCCAGTGTCACCGGCTCGTAGCTCAGGACGGTCGTCCACGCCGAACCGTCCCAGTGCAGGATCCTGCTGGAGTCGCCGACCACCCACACGTCGCTCGGCCCATTGCCCCACACACTCTTGAGCCCGTCGGTCGTCCCGCTCGTCTCGGTGGACCACGTCAAGCCGTCCCAGCGCAGGATCCTGCCGGTCTCGCCGACTGCCCAGACCTCGTTCGGGCCACTCCCCCACGTGCCGTTCAGTGACGCCGTCGTCCCGATCGGCAGACTCGCCCAGGCTGAGCCGCTCCAGCGCAGGATGGTATCGTGGCTTCCAACCGCCCACGCCTCGCCCGGCCTGTTGCCCCATACGCCCCGGAGCTCGCTGAACGATCCGCTCGTCACGGCCGACCAGGCCGAGCCGTCCCAGCGCACGATCGTGCCGACGTCACCGACCGCCCAGACCTCGCTCGGTCCGCTCCCCCAGATGCCCACGAGGCCGGCGGTCGTCCCGCTCGGCACGTTCGACCAGACTGAGCCGTTCCACCGCAGGATCACGCCGCCGTCGCCGACGGCCCAGAGGTCGCTCGGTCCACTGCCCCAGACGCCCTTGAGCCAGTCGGTCACGGCCCCGCCGACACTCGACCACGCCGAGCCGTTCCACCGCAGGATCGCGCCACCGTCGCCAACCGCCCAGACGTCGTTCGGGCCGCTCCCCCAGACACCGTTCAGCGTGGCGGCCATCGTGCTCGTTACGTTCGACCAGCCCGAACCGTTCCAGTGCACGATGGCGCCGCTCATGGGTCCGCCACCTCCGACCGCCCACACGTCGCCCGGTCCACTCCCCCACGCGGCGTGGAGGGACAGGCTCGTCGCGCTCGTCTCTCGGGACCAGGCAGAGCCGTTCCAGCGCAGGATCGTGCCCATCGTGCCGACCGCCCAGACCTCGTCGGGCCCGCTGCCCCAGACGCCGAAGAGCCAATCCGCAGTCCCGCCCGCGGCCCGTGACCACGACGAGCCGTTCCAACGCAGGATCGCGCCGCCCGCGCCGACCGCCCAGACGTCGTTCGGCCCACTACCCCAGACGCCGAAAAGCCAATCCGTGCTCCCGCTCGTCTGGCGGGACCAGGTCGCGCCGCTCCGCCGCAAGATCGTGCCGCCCTCGCCGACCGCCCAGACGTCGCTCGGCCCGGTCCCCCAGACGCCGTAGAGCCAGCTCGTCGTCCCGCTCGTCTCGCTGGACCAGGTCAAGCCGTCCCAGCGCAGGATCATGCCGTTCGCGCCGACCGCCCATACATCGGCGGGCCCGCCCCGCCAGACACTCAGGAGGAAGTCCGTCGAGGCGCCCGTCACACCCGACCAGGTCGAGCCGTCCCAGCGCAGGATCGTTCCATTGTCGCCGACCGCCCACACGTCGTCGGGTCCGCTGCCGAGGACGCCGTGGAGCGGGCTGCCCTGGGGAAGTGGGCGCTCCCAGCACCACCGGTCCCGCGAGCAGACACCGCCGGAGACTGCCGCGCCGCAAACCTCTGGCGTGCCTCCGCCACCGCAGGTCAGGGGGAAAGAGCAGATGCCGCAGGACGCGACCGTGCGAGTGGTGCCGCAGTCATCCGGGGCGGTTACCGCGCCACAGTCCTTGCCCAAGCGGGCGCAGAATGCCGGATCGTCTTCGGCGTCGCAGCCGCCGCCGCACACGTTCGCCACTCCGCCGCCGCCGCACGTCTCAGGCGAGGTGCAGGTTCCGCAAGACGAGACCGCACGCGTAGCGCCGCAGTTGTCCGTGTCGGTCACGCTGCCGCAGTCCTTGCCCAGACGAGCGCAGAAGGCGATGTCGTTTTCCGGGGCACACCCATCCAAGTGGACCCCAGCGTCCTGCTGCTCAGATTCACTACCCCCGCAGCCGTCGACCAGCGCCGAAACAAGCGCTACCGGAATTGCCAACCAGCGGCACACGCGCGCTCCCCCCCTCACCAACTTCTCGGTGCGCATCGCCGAGCCTCCCGCCGAAGTTCGACGCTCCACCGCCGCAGGTCCCTCCGCAACGGGCGCCGGTGGCACTATACCACCTGGCACGCTGGGGCGATGCGAGGGATCTGCGAATCCGTTGCACCTGCGGCCGGGGACGGCGGGGGGCGGTGGCGCTTTGGGGCGATCAGGTTGCAACCTCGGGGCGCGGCGCAGCAGCGCACGTCCTCCAGATGGCGCGGCCGGAGCAGCGCCGGGAGGACCGCGCCGGAGTTGACGGGATCGCCCCTGTCGGAGGAAAGTGGGGCCCCGACGTGGGGACGCGACCAGGGAGTCGCGGAGACGCGCCCGGAGGTTGCAGCCAGGCTGAGGCACAGCCAGGGAGAGGTCGATGCGGATGCTCATCAAGAACGGGACCATCGTGACGGCGGCGGACTCTTTCGCCGGCGACGTCTGGATCGTGGACGGCACCATCGTCGCCATCGCCGACGCGCGGCAGCGCGCCGCGTTCGCCGCCGAGCGCGAGATCGACGCGGCCGGCAAGTACGTCATGCCGGGCGGCATCGACGTGCACACGCACCTCGACATGCCCTTCATGGGCACCACCTCGCGCGACGACTTCCAGACGGGCACCATCGCGGCGGCGCACGGCGGCACCACCACCATCGTCGACTTCGCCATCCAGGCGCGCGGGCAGAGCCTGCGCGCCGCGCTCGACGCGTGGCACGCCAAGGCCGAGGGGAAGGCCGCCATCGACTACGGCTTCCACATGATCGTCTCGGACGTCAACCCGAGCAGCCTGGAGGAGATGGGGGGCCTGGGGGCCGAGGGCGTCACCTCCTACAAGCTCTTCACCGCCTACCCCGGCGCCCTCTACAGCGACGACGGCCAGATCCTCCGGGCGATGCAGCGGGCCCGCGACCTCGGCGCCCTGGTCTCGCTGCATGCCGAGAACGGCATCGCCATCAACGTGCTCATCGAGCAGGCGGTGGCGCGGGGCGAGCGCGCGCCGCGCTACCACGCGACGACGCGCCCCGAGGTCACCGAGGCCGAGGCGACGCACCGGGCGCTGTGCCTGGCCGAGGTGGCGGGCGCGCCGGTCTACATCGTCCACCTCACGGCCGCCCGGGCCCTCGAGGAGGTGGTGCGCTTCCGCGACCGCGGGCTCCCCGTGTACGCCGAGACCTGCCCCCAGTACCTCTTCTGCTCCACCGACGACCTCGAGCGCGAGGGGTTCGAGGGGGCCAAGTACGTGTGCAGCCCGCCCATGCGCCCCAGGGCGATGCAGGAGGAGCTGTGGCGGGGCCTGCGCACCGGCCACCTGCAGGTCGTGGCCACCGACCACTGCCCGTTCGACTTCGTCGGCCAGAAGGAGATGGGGCGGGAGGTCTTCACCAGGATCCCGAACGGCATGCCGACCATCGAGACGCGGCTGCTGCTCGTGTGGGACGGCGGCGTGCGCGCCGGGCGCTTCGGGCCGAGCCGCTTCGTCGAGATGATGGCGACGGCCCCGGCCAAGCTCTTCGGGCTCTACCCGCGCAAGGGATCGGTCGCCGTCGGCGCGGACGCCGACCTCGTCGTCTGGGACCCCGACCGGGAGCAGTCGCTCGCGGCGCGCGCCCTCCACATGCGCGTCGACTACTCGCCCTACGAGGGGCGCACGGTGCGCGGCGCGCCCACCCACGTGCTCAGCCGGGGCACCGTGATCGTCGAGGACGGCAAGTTCCTCGGCCGGCCTGGCGCCGGCCGGTTCGTCAAGCGCTCGGGCTACGCGCCGGCGTGAGCCGCGCCGCGGGCCGCGCACCGACCGCCGCGCCTCGGCCTCGCCCCAGCCGCCCGTGGAGCGCCGGCGCGGGTCGTGTTAGGCTGCCCGGGCGCCGTGGGACCGTCGGCCGCCCGCCGGCCCGCGCCCGAGGAAGCGTCGCCCCACAGGAGCCCGCCATGCCGACCTCGACCGTACGCTGTGGCCTCATCCAGTGCAGCAACCCCGTCAACGATCCGGCGGCGACCATCCCCGACATCCAGAAGGCCATGGTGGAGAAGCACCTGGCCTTCATCGAGGCGGCGGGGCGCGGCGGGGTGCAGATCCTGGGCCTGCAGGAGATCTTCAACGGCCCGTACTTCTGTCCGAGCCAGGACCAGCGGTGGTACGCGGCGGCCGAGTCCGTACCCGGGCCCACGACGGCCCTCCTGGCCGAGCACGCTCGTCGCTACTCGATGGCCATGGTGGTGCCGCTCTACGAGGTGGCGCGGCCCGGGCTCTACTTCAACACCGCGGCGGTGCTGGACGCCGACGGGACCTACCTCGGCAAGTACCGCAAGCAGCACATCCCGCAGGTAGGGGGGTTCTGGGAGAAGTTCTTCTTCACTCCCGGCGACGGCGGCTACCCGGTGTTCCGCACGCGCTACGCCACCATCGGCGTGTACATCTGCTACGACCGCCACTTCCCCGAGGGGGCCCGCTGCCTCGGGATCAACGGGGCCGAGATCGTGTTCAACCCGAGCGCGACGACCGTGGGCATGAGCCAGTACCTGTGGAAGCTCGAGCAGCCGGCCCACGCCGTCGCCAACGGCTACTTCGTGGCGGCCAGCAACCGGGTGGGGGTCGAGCCGCCCTGGAGCATCGGCAAGTTCTACGGCACCTCGTACTTCGTCGACCCGCGGGGGCAGTTCCTGGCGGAGGGGAGCGAGGACCAGGACGAGCTGGTGGTGGCCGACCTCGACCTCGGCCTGATCGACGAGGTCCGCAACACCTGGCAGTTCTACCGTGATCGCCGCCCCGACGCGTACGCCGAGCTCGTGCGCCGCTAGCGCTTCGAAGGACAGGTCATTTCATGAGCGAAAAGATCCCGCAGTTCCTCGCGCGCAGCTACGAGTTCGCCGAGTACGTGAGCTGCCCCAACTTCATCGGCGGCGCCTTCCGTCCAGCCCGCGACGGCGAGACGCTCGCCATCGAGAACCCCCGCCACGGCCGCCCCATGGGCGCCGTCGCGTTCTCGGGCGCCGCCGACGTGGACGACGCGGTCGCCGCGGCCGCCGCGGCCCAAGCCCCGTGGGCCCAGATCCCCGTCAAGGAACGGGCGCAGGTGATGTACCGCCTGAAGTACCTGATGGAGCGGGACCTCGACGAGCTCGCCTGGCTGACCTCGCACGAGAACGGCAAGACCATCGCGGAAGCGATCGCCGACGTCCAGAAGGGCATCGAGTGCGTGGAGCTCGGCGCCTCGCTGCCGAACCTCGTACCGGGCGGCCAGCTCGAGGTGTCGCGCGGCGTCACCTGCCGCGTGACCCACGAGCCGCTCGGCGTGTGCGCCGGCGTCACGCCCTTCAACTTCCCGGTCATGGTACCGCTGTGGATGCTGCCGCAGGCGCTGGTGGGCGGGAACGCCTTCGTGCTCAAGCCCTCGGAGCAGGTCCCGTACGGCGCCATGAAGCTCGCCGCCCTCCTCCAGGAGGCGGGCCTGCCCGACGGCGTCTTCAACGTCGTCAACGGCGCCCGCGCGGCCGTGGAGGCGATCCTCGACCACCCGGGGATCCAGGCCTTCGCCTTCGTCGGCTCGACGACGGTCGGTCGTCAGCTCTACGCGCGCGGCGCCGCCGCCGGCAAGCGCGCCTTGTGCCTCGGCAGCGCCAAGAACAACCTCATCCTCGTGCCCGACGCCGACGTCGAGATGACGGCGCAGAACGTGGTGGCCTCGAGCTACGGCTGCGCCGGGCAACGCTGCATGGCGTCGTCGCTGGTGGTCGCGGTGGGCGATGTCGACCACATCATCGACGCGATCGCGGCGCACGCCCGCCGCCTGCGCCTCGGCCAGGACATGGGCTGCATCATCAACCAGGGGAGCGTGGAGCGCATCACCCGCTACATCGACCAGGCGGAGGCCGCCGGCGCCAAGGTGCTCGTCGACGGGCGCGGCGCGCGCGTCGCGGGCGCCCCGGGCTACTGGGTCGGCCCGACGGTGCTCGACCGCCTCGCCCCCGACATGCCGGCCGCGTGCGAGGAGATCTTCGGGCCGGTGCTGTCGATCGTGCACGTGCCGACGCTCGATCAGGCCATCAGGCTGCAGAACTCGAGCCGCTACGGCAACGGCGCCGCGGTCTACACCTCCAGCGGCGCCGTGGCGCGCCACGTGGT
>JACRCY010000063.1 GCA_016218785.1 Deltaproteobacteria bacterium | reverse complement strand
CGCCCTGCTCCACCTCGCGTCGGTGCTCCCAAGAACCAGCCTCGGCGACGGAGCGCGTGACTCCTTTCTCACTTGGCGACCTGCCCCAGCCGATTCGCACGTCCGAAGATGCACGACGGGACGGCAGAGCCTGGGGGAGTCGCCGCCGGAGGCGGCGGCTTGCGGGTGGAGTCAGAAGTTCCCGGACAGTGACAGGGCGCCGCCCTCCGGGGCGAGGCTGCCGCCCACCGTGACCCCGGCCGGCACATTCGGCGCGGAGCGGCGGCGGTCGAGCAGGAAGAGCACCGCGGACGTGAGTGCCGCGGTCCCGGCGATACCCAGGGCGATGCCGCCCCAGGTGCGTTGCTCGCTGGCCGTGCGCATGAGGTCACGGGCCTGCGGGAACGTGAGCTGGCCCGAGGAGTCGAGCCGGGAGGCGTTGCGGGAGGCGAGGAGCTCCAGCGTCAGGCCGGCGCCGAACGCCGCGGCCGCCGCGCCCGCCGCGGTCCACTTCCACGTGGCGAGCCGACCGTACCAGGGCGCGGGTCGCACGGCCAGCTCGAGCACGTCCGCCGCCGGCTCGGCGGCACTGGGGTCCTCACGCTCTGCGGCCCCGTGCCCGCTCGCGAAGCTGCGGCCGAAGGGGACCGCGTAGAGGTCGTGCCTGAAGCTCTCCTCGACCGATCCGCGGCTGCGCACCGGGATGTCGGCGAACGCGAGCATCCGCGCATCCACGTCGGCCGGATGGTCGAGCCGGATCAGCGCCTCGCGGCCCGCCGAGCGGAGGTAGTAGAACGGCCGGTCGAGCAGCGCCAGGCGGAGCGGCTGCTCCGCCGACTTGTGCAGGTCGAGGTAGCGCACGCCGCGGTCGTCCTCGAGGTAGTAGCGGCCCGTGAGCTCCTCGGGCAGCGTGAGGTAGGCGCCGAGCCGCGAGCGCGCGGGGCGCTGGTCGGCGCGGCCGACCCGCTGAAGCTCGCCCAGGTCCATGAGCACGGCCCGCTGGTCGGCGCGCGGCGGCCGGGCGAACACCGAGAGCCGCGCCCGCACGTCGCGGACCTTGAGGTTCGCGGCGGCCACGAAGGCGGCCACCTCCTGGTAGTCGACGCGGCGGTCGCCGTCCACGTCGGCGCCTCCGAGGAGCGCCGAGATGACCTCGTGGCTGAAGACGCCGCTGCGGTACTTGGCCCACTCGTGACTCTCCGCCGCGGTCGCGGTCGAGAGGATGACGCCGGTCGTGGGGTAGCGCTCGAGGGAGGCACGGGTGAGGAAGCCGCGCAGCGCGCGCCGGTCGTGCTCCGGGCGGCGGGCATTGACGAGGAAGTAGGAGTTGCAGGCATCGATGATGACGTGGTTGAGGTCGGCGGACGAGCGGGCGATCACCTCGGTGAGGAGGTCGCTGCGCGCGAAGCGTCCGTCGAGGAGGTGGACGTACCCCTCGCGGTCGCCGCCCACGTCGCCGTGACCGGCGTAATAGAAGTAGAAGACCGTGCGCGCCCCCTCACGGCGGGCGGCCTCCATCGCCCGCACGAGGCCGGCCATGGCCTGGCGCAGCGCCTCGCGGGTCGGCGGCCGGGGAACGCCCGCCAGGTGCGGGAAGGTAGCCTGCGTCTCGCGATCGAACACGGTGAGGAGGTGAACGCGCGCGGACCGCAGCGACGAGATGAGCTCGTAGAAGCGCGCCGCGTCGTCGTCGGCGTAGCGCAGCGCCGCCGTCCCGGGATCGAGGCTCCGGTTGTTGCCGATGACGAGCGCGAACGCCCGGGTGGGCGCCCGGGCCGCCGCCGGGCGGGCCGAGCCCAGGGTGCCGAGCGCCAGCAGCACGGTCACAGCCAGCAGCACTCTCGGGCTCATCGTCCGATCTCCACCGCCAGCGTGGCGACGTGGTCCGCGCCGGCGCGCCGCAGGGCCTCCTCCGGGCGTGGCTCCGCGAGCGCCTCGAGCAGGCGCTGGGCCGGAAGGGGCCGGCGCGAGAAGATGCCGCGCAGGAGCAGCGTCCCCGGGCCGTACGTCTCGAGGGGGAGCGAGACCGCGAGCGCGTCCTCGACCTGTTGCGGCGGCACCCGCGCGCTCGGTTCGTCCGTGGGGAAGACCAGGCGGCCGGGGGCCCGTTCCCCCCGCACCACGACTGCCAGGTACCACGTGGTCGGGGTCTCGTTCCAGTACGTCAGGCCGAGCCGGTCGCGGCTCAGGCACCGCGGCTGCTCGCCCCGGGGAAGGTGCCCCGACACGAGCGGCTCCACGGACACGTTGTCGCCCTCACCCTTGAGGCACAGCGCCCGGATGCCGACCGCGGCAGGTGCGAGCGTCGCGGCTCCGCGCGCGGCAAAGTCCTCCGCCGGCGCGGCGGCCGTGCGGCCGGCCGGCCCCCGGGGAAGGAGCCCGACGAGCAGCAACGCGGCGGCCGCGGCGGCCGCGGCCGGCGCGTAGAACCACGCCCGCCCCCAGAACCGCCGCCGGGGTCGCCCCAGCGCCACCTCGCGGAGCAGCCCGCGCTGCGCCGCGGGCAAGGCAGCGTCCCCGCCCAGGGATCCCTCGGCCGCGAAGAGGCGGTCGTAGGTCGCGCGGCACGTGCGGCATCCGCGCAGGTGATCACGCACCCGCGCGAAGAGCGTCCCGTCCGGAGCCACGAAGAGCCGCCTCACCAGGCATTCCGCCTCAGCACAGTCCATCTCGTTCCTCCGCGGCTGGCCGGCCGGTCTCCGCGGCCGGCGAGTAGCCAGTCCCCTCGAGGTGCCGAAGGAGACGGCGGCGCAGCTTGGCCTCGAGCACGCGCACCGCGCGGCGCGAGGTGCCGAGTCGCGACGCCACCTCTTCCTGCGAAAGACGCTCCTCGTAGCGCAGGGTCACGAAGCTGCGCTCGGTAGGTCCGAGCCTGAAGACGAAGCGCGCGACGAGCTCCTTGAGTTCCCCCCGCTGGGCCACCTCGTCGGGCGGGAGACCCGACTCGTCGTGCTCCACCCGAACGCCGAGGTCTGCCTCCGCGACTTCCTCTATCGCGACGATACCACGGGCCTGCTCCCGCAGCCGGTCGACGACGAGGTTGCGCGCGATGGTCCTGAGGTACGCCTCGTAGGGAATGAGGCCGCTGTAGGCAAGCCGGGCGCGCTCCTCGAAGGCGCGGCGGAAGGTCTCGCTGAGGACGTCGTGGAGATCAAAAGGGGATCTTCTGCGAATGTTGGTGAATAGGGCGGTGGATTGGGCGAGCGGAGCGCCACGAGCGACCGGTGCCGAGGCGCTGAGACGACGGGACCAGCCTGCCAGGGCCGCTACGCTGGTGGGTGTGTTGTGCCCTGAGGCCCTGCCCACAGGCGATGGTGCGTGATGCTCGCTGCGGTGGCGACCGACTCGGCCCGCTCGCTTGTAGGCTCGCTTCGGGCCGGCCGGCCGCAGCCGCCTGTGGACAGCGCCGCGCGCGCGTGGTGGGGGTGGCGGGTG
>JACRCY010000585.1 GCA_016218785.1 Deltaproteobacteria bacterium | reverse complement strand
TCTTCCGCGCGCCCCACGGGTTCCGCAGCCCGTTCCTCGCCGCCGCGCTCGCGGCGGCGGGCCAGCGGCTCTGCGCCTGGACCGCGGGCGTCTGGGACACCGACCGGCCCGGTGCCGAGGTCATCGCCGCGCGCGCCCGGCGGGCGCTCCGCCCGGGCGCCGTGCTGCTGCTCCACGACGGCGGTCCCGGCGCCGACCGCACGCAGACCGCGGCCGCGCTCCCCGCCATCATCGCGGCCGCCCGGGCCCGCGGCCTCCGCCTGGTGACGGTGCCGGAGCTCATGCGGGAGGCGGGCGTCGCACGGGAAGAGGTGGCATAGGCCTGGGGCGGCGGCCGAGGGCGAAGAGCAGCGGCGGCGGATCGCCTCCTCCGTCACCTGCCCCGCGAACTTCTCCCGACGATCTCGTCCAGCAGGACGCGCATGACGAACTCGCTGTTGCCCACCAGGTATCGCCGCCAGAGGCGCCCGGGCTCGTGGACGAGTCGGAACAGCCACTCGAGCCCGTGCTCGCGGAGCAGGGCTGGGGCCTGCCGCAGCTCGCCCGCGATGATGGGGAACGCCTGCCCCACGCCGACCATGACCGGCACGTCGACGAGGTCGCGGTGGTCGTGCATCCACTGCTCCTGCTTGGGACAACCCAGCGCGACCCAGAGCACGTCCGGGCGGGAGCGGTTGATCATGGCGACCGCGGCGCGGTCCTCCTCCGGCGTGAGTGGCCGGAACGGGGGCGAGCAGTGCCCCGCGACCTCCACCGACGTCGAGGCCCGCAGCTTCTCCAGCATCCTGGCCACGACGTCGCTGGTATCGCCGTAGAAAAAGTGCCGATAGCCGCGCCCCTGCGTGCGGCGGAGGAACTCCAGCATGAGCTCGGGCCCGTAGACCCGGCGGCGCAGCTGGTGTCCCTGGAGGCGGCCGAGCCACACCAGCGGCATGCCGTCGGGCACCACGAGGTCGGCTCCGTCGAGCACGGCGCGGAAGACCGGGTCGTTGCTGGCTTCGACGACCATGTGGACGTTGGCGACGGCGACGTAGCGCGCGCGCTCCCGTGCCGCGATCCAATCCTCGATCTGAGCGACCACGTCCTCGATCTGGACTGCCGCGACCTGCACGCCCAGCACCTGGATCCGCGGCGCCGTCGCAGCATCCGTCGGGGCTGGCGCCCCGGGCCGGATCGTTGCCTTCGCCTTCCGGAGCCTCATGGACCACACGCCAGCGCGGGAGCTGCGACGGATGGGGGTTCAGTAGGCGTTCTTGCCGACGAAGCCCTTCACGACACTGGCGGCCACGATCCTGAGGTCAAGCCAGAGTGACCAGTTGCGGATGTACCAGAGGTCGCAGTTGATGCGCTTCTCCATCTTCTCGAGGCACTCGGTCTCCCCGCGGTAGCCGTTGATCTGCGCCCATCCGGTGATGCCCGGCTTCACCTTGTGCCGGAGCATGTACCCGTGGATGAGCCCGCGGTACGACTCGTTGAGCGCCACCGGGTGCGGGCGCGGCCCCACCACCGACATCGTCCCCGTCAGCACGTTGAAGAACTGCGGCAGCTCGTCGAGCGAGGTCCGCCGCAGGAAGCGCCCCAGCGGCGTCACGCGGGGGTCGTCCTTCCGGGCCTGGTTGGCGGCGCTGTGGCCGTCCTCGCAGACGCGCATCGTCCGGAACTTCCAGACGACGATCTCCTTGCCGTCGAGCCCGTAGCGGCGCTGCTTGAAGATGATCGGCCCGCGCGACGAGAGCTTCACGCAGAGCGCGATGAGCGCCATGGGGACGGCCGTCACGGCCAGGATCATGACCGCCAGCACCACGTCCTCGAGGCGCTTGACCCAGCCCTCCACCCCGTCGAAGGGGTTCTCGAAGACGCTGATGGTCGGCGTGCCGCCGATGCTCACCAGGCGCGCCTGCAGCAGGTCGAAGCAGAAGATGTCCGGAACGATGCAGACGGAGGCGGTGGTGTCGGCGAGCGCCTCGATGACCGCGCGCGCGCGTCGCTCGGCCAGCGGTTGCCCGGCGAGGCACACCATGTCGATCTCGCCGGCGCGCGCCCGGCGCACCATCTCGTCCAGATTGCCGACGACCTCGACCGGCTCGCCGTCGATGGGCCGGTAGCCCTTGGGCCGCCGGTCGTCGAAGAAGCCGATGGGCTTGTAGCCCATCCACGCGTTGTCCAGCATCCGGCGCGTGACGCCCACGCCCAGGTCTCCGGCCCCGGCGATCGCGACCGTCCGGATGTTCCGCCCCCGGCGCCGCAGCTCGCGCAGCCCGAGGCGAACGCTCACCCGCCACAGGGACACCAGTGCGGTGGTGGCGACGAGCCACGTGCCGATGACCAGCCGGGAGCAGTCCTGGGTTCGCTTGAACGCGAAGCCGAGCACCACCAGCAGAATGGCAGCGCCCATCCAGGCGGTGATCAGGCGCCCCAGCTCCTCGTGCAGCGCCGCTCCCCTCCAACCACGGTAGACATCGCGGTACTCGGCGAAGAAGACGAACAGGATGCCGCCGATGGCGCCCGCGACCAGATAGAGGTCCGACCAGTGCTGGCGGCACACGGCCAGCGCCACCCAGAGCCCCGCCCACACACACAGCGCGTCGGCGGTCCGGTTGAGCAGCGACAGCTTGGAGTGATGCGGCCGGATGAGGCCGGTGATGCCTCGCGGGAGCGCGCGCAGGTTCGGCGCGGGCTTCGGGCTCGAGGCGGGCGCCGGCTCCCTCACGTCAGTGAGGCGCTCGAGCTTCGCCGCTGCCCCTTTGCCCCCTTGTGGAACCATGCCAGGCCCCTCGCAGGCTAGTCTAGTCCCCACCCCGACGAATCATACATGTACCCGGAATCCCGAGGCCCGGTGCAACGCCGGGCCCGACGCCGGCGACCCTCGCTGGCGTTGGGCATTCACGCTAGACGACGCGGTGCGTCTTGTCAAGGCCCGTCTGCGCCCCCCGCACGTCCGGGTGATCTGGTTACGCGGACTTGCAGTCAGGGCGGTCGCGTTCTGAGCGACTGAAGCCAGGAACAGGAGACGGGGGACCGGCAACTGGCAACCGGCAAGATCATTTCCCGTTGCCCGTCTCCGGCCTC
>JACRCY010000584.1 GCA_016218785.1 Deltaproteobacteria bacterium | reverse complement strand
GGACGGGCTCAAAATAGAAAGACCCCAACCGCGGGGGTCGGGGTCGAGTGGAGAAAGGGGCAACCGCGCACCGGAGAGGGAATCTACGTTACACTCTATACCCCAGGTCGGGGCGCCGTCAAGCGACTCGGTGGCCGCCCGCCGACGAGGGGGCAGGCCCTACTTGTCGCGGCCCCGGAGCGGGCTCGGCCGCGGCCCCTGCGGCCGCTCGGCGCCGGACTCGAGCTGCGGCGCCGGTTCCGGCGCGGCCTCGCTGGCCGCCGGGAGCTGCGCCGGCGCGGCGCTCGGGGCCTGCAGCAGGCCCATCTTGACCTTCAGGTCCTCGAGGGCGCGGTCGACGCCGGGCCCGGCCTCGAGCTGGTTGAAGCGCTGCTTGAGCATGTCGCCGCTCATGCCGTCGGTCAGCTCCAGGCCCGCCTCGGCCTCGGCCTCGAGCATGTCGACCTTCTCGGCCATGCGGTCGAAGGTCTCGAACGCCGACGCGTTCTGGAGCCCCTGCATCGTCTGCTGGATCGTGCGCTGCGCCTCGGCGCGCTTGGCCCGCGCGATGAGGATGTTCTTCTTGCGCTGCGCCTCCTCGATCTTGGCGTTCAGGGCCCGGAGCGCGTCCTTGAGCTTCTCCACCGCGTCGCGCTGCTGATCCCACTGCTGCTGGTACTGAGCCGCCAGCCCGTCGTGCTCCTGCCGGCGGACCAGCGCCTCCTTGGCCAGGCCGTCGTCGCCGGCGCGCACCGCCAGCATGGCCTTGCGCTCCCACTCCTGCGCCGTCGCCGTCTCCTGATCGAGCTGCTTCTTGAGCCGCTTCTCGTCGGCGATGGCCACCGCGACCTGCTTCTTGGCCTCGATGAGCTGGTTGCGCATGTCGACCAGGACCTGGTTCAGCATCTTCTCCGGGTCCTCGGCCTTGGAGATGAGGTCGTTGAGGTTCGATTTGATCAGCGTTCCCAGGCGAGAGAAGATCCCCATGTCAGACCTCGCGCGCTCTGCGGGTGGCTCCCGGCCTCAGGCCGACTTCTTGAACCTGCTCAGCTTGGCCTGGTGGTTCGCCACCGCCAGGGACATGTCTTCGACTGTGGCCTGGAACTCGTTGAAGTCCAGGTTCTCCAGCTCCAACGCATCAGAGAGCACGATCGCGCTCCCCTCGATGCCGTAGGCGCCGTGGAGCAGGTCGGCGATGTTCAGCTCCAGGAGGAGGCGGAAGAGATCTTCCCGCCCCTTCTCCGGCACGTCCATGATCTTGCAGCGGAACACCGCGACCGGGCTCGCCAGCCGGACCACTAGGTTCTGGTCCTTCTGGCCGCTGTTGATCATCCAGGTGTCCTGACCGATCTCCTCGTAGGGGAGGTCCATGCGCAGGAGATAGGACTCGATGTCGTCGCGTCCCTTCATGGGAGGCCTCCTCGCCGGGGCGGCGATCGAGGGCAGCCTACGAGATCCGCGACGGACAGTCAAACGGGCCCGCTTGAACCCGCCGGGCGGGCGTGGTACGCGAGAGGCGCCCATGCCGCTCGACCCGTCACGCCTCCCCCGCCACGTCGCCATCATCATGGACGGGAACGGCCGCTGGGCCACCGCGCGCGGCCTCGAGCGCCTCGCGGGGCACCGGAAGGGCGCCGACTCGGTGCGCGACGTGACCCGGGCGGCCCGCGAGATCGGCCTCAAGGCGCTGACCCTGTACGCCTTCTCGTCGCAGAACTGGAGCCGCCCCCCCGACGAGGTCCTCGGCCTGATGCAGCTCCTCGACGAGTTCGTGCACACGGAGCGGGCCGAGATCCTCGACCACGACATCCGCCTGCGCGCCGTGGGCGAGATCGACCGGCTGCCCGACTTCGTGCGCGCCCCGCTGCTCGAGCTGTGCGCCGTGTCCGCGGGCAACCGCGGCATGATCCTGACGCTGGCGCTCTCGTACGGCGGGCGCGAGAGCCTGGTCGACGTCACCCGGCGGCTGTGCGCGGCGGCGGCCGCGGGGGAGCTCCGCCCCGACGACGTCGACGAGGAGACCATCGACCGGTCGCTGTGGACGGCCGGGCTGCCGTCGCTCGACCTGCTCATCCGCACCTCGGGCGAGCAGCGGCTGTCGAACTTCCTCCTCTGGGAATCGGCCTACGCCGAGCTGTGGTTCACGGACGTACCCTGGCCGGACTTCGACCGCAGCCACCTCGTCGCGGCGCTGACCGACTACGCCCAGCGGGAGCGCCGCTTCGGCAAGACCTCGGCGCAGCTGCGCGAGTCTCCCACCTGAGGCCGTGGCGATCATGAGCGATGCCCCGCCGAAGAAGATGTCCAACCTCGCGATGCGCCTGCTCTCGGCGTTCATCGCGATCCCCTTCCTCGTCTTCCTGGTGTGGTACCCGCACCCGCTGCCGCTGTGGGGCCTCGTCTTCGTGGCCACGGCCGTCGGGCTCTGGGAGTGGGGCGCCATCACCCAGCAGGGGCGCCCGCGCGTCGACCGGCTCTTCGGCATCGTCCTCGGTCTGCTCGTGTCCGCGGCCATGTACTTCGGCGGCCGCGCCTCGCTGCTCGGCACCCTCACCGCGGTCACGTTCCTGGCGTTCATCTGGTACCTGTTCCGCTTCGGCGATCTCGCCACGGTGGGGGCGCGCCTCGGCACCACCCTGGCCGGGGTGCTCTACGTCGGCGTGCTCCTCACCTTCGTGGCGCTGCTGAAGCGCCGCCCCGACGGGGTGCACGGCGAGTGGGTCCTGCTCGCCATGACCGTCACCTGGTTCGGCGACACCGGCGCCTACTTCGCTGGCCGCACCCTCGGCCGCCACAAGCTGTACCCGGCCATCAGCCCGGGGAAGACCGTCGAGGGGGCCGTGGGCGGCCTGCTCGGGTCGGTGCTCGCGGTGGCGATCGCCAGGCTCTGGTATCTCTCGGGCACGCTCGCGTGGTGGGACTGCGCGGCGCTCGCGATCCCCGCGGGCGCGCTCGGGCAGATCGGCGACCTCTGCGAGTCGCTGATCAAGCGCGCCTACGGGGTGAAGGACTCGGGCGTGATCATGCCGGGCCACGGCGGCATCCTCGACCGCGTGGACGCGCTGATCTTCAGCAGCCCCTTCATCTACTGGTACGCGCTGATCCGCTTCGGCGGCTAGCTCCGGGGCGGGGGCTCCGGCAGCGGCGGTCTGAGCAGCGTCAGGCTGATGGTCCAGGCGACGATCATCACGGTCGCGCCGAGCAGGTAGGGCGCGGGCACGCCGAAGCGGTCGAAGCAGAAGCCGCCGCAGGCCGGCCCCACCACCCGCGCCAGCGACGCGGCCGACTGACCGGCGCCGAGGACGCCCCCCTGGACCCCGGCGCCGGCGGCGCGCGAGATCAGGCTCGAGATCGACGGCGACGAGATGCCGGAGCCGAAGCTGAAGAGCGCGAGGATGGCGAGGAGGTGCCACAGGTTGTGGGCGTAGGGCACGGCGAACAGGCCCCCGACGGTGACCAGCAGCCCGAGGACGACGAGCGCCGGCTCGCCCAGGCGCTTGGCGAGCCGCCCCACCCGCACCGCCTGCGTGACCGCCAGCATGAGGCCGATGTAGGTGAAGAGGAACGCGTTCTCGCGGTTGCCGTAGCCGAAGAGCCGGTGGGTGCTGAGCGCGAAGGTGGCCTCGAGGTTGGCGAGCGCGAAGGTGGCGCAGAAGAAGAGGACGAGCAGCGACAACAGGCGCGGCTGCCGGACCGCGACGAGCAGCTCCTTCCAACCGAGGCCCCGGCGCGCCGCCGCCCGCGGGTCGCCCGCGTGCGGCCGCGGCGGCTCCGGGAGGCTGATCCAGGTCCAGACGAAGTTCCCGCCGCACAGCAACGCGGCTCCGGCGAACGGCACCCAGGGGCCGAAGCCCACCAACGCGCCGCCGATGGCCGGCCCGATGACGAAGCCGATGCCGAAGGCGGCTCCGAGGAGCCCCATGCCGCGGGCGCGCTCCTCGGGCGCGGTCACGTCGGCGACGTAGGCCTGCGCCGCGGACAGGTTGCCGCCCGAGATGCCGCCCAGGAGCCGGGCCAGGAACAGGAGCCACAGCGAGCCTGCCAGCGCCGCGATCGCGTACGAGACCGTGGAACCGCACAGGCTCACCAGCAGCACCGGGCGCCGCCCGACGCGGTCGGAGAGGCGACCCCACAGCGGTGCGGCCACGAGCTGCGCGGCCGAGTAGCTGGTCATCAGCAGGCCGACCTGCAGGCCCGAGGCGCCGAACTGCTGGGCGTAGAGCGGCAGCAGCGGGATGACGATGCCGAACCCGATGAGGTCGACCACGACCGTCATGAAGACGGCGGAGAGCGGCGTGCGCTTCATGAGGCGCGGGGCGCGGTGGCGTCCCGCTGGTTTGCAAAGGCCGATCGCACGTGGTACCTGAAGGGCGTGGCGCGAGCAGCAAACTACCCGGGGGCCCGGGGCCGGTCAAGCCGGCCGGTGCCGGAGGTGACCCCGTGAGCGCCAGGCGCGGGCCCGCCAGGGCCGCGGGCGGCCGGGGGCGCGGCGGCCGCCCGGGCCCCGGCTTCGTGTGGCGCGGCGGCGTCAAGCTGGCGCGGGTGCCGCTCTGGTTCGACGCGCCGCGCGTGGTCGAGCCGGTGGTGCTCTCCGCCGTGGGGGCCGTGGAGCAGCTCCACGCGGGACGCGTGGTGGCGACGCCGGAGACCTTTGCGCTCCGGGCCGCGCTCCAGCGTCACGGCCGCGCGCCCGCCGGGGAGCTGCGCGCGCCCTACGGCCGCCCCTTTGCCCTGGGCCCGGTGCGGCTCGAGCTGTTCCCGAGTGGCCGCCACCTGGGCGCCGCCGCCTGCCTGATCGAGGTCGACGGCCGGCGGCTGGTGTACGCCGGGGAGCTGGGGCCCGCCGACACCGTGGCCGCCGCCCCCGCCGAGGTGCGCGAGGCGGAGTGCCTGGCGCTGTGGGCCCGTCAGGCCTCACCGCGGCTCGCGTTCCCGCCACGCGCCGGGGTGTGGGAGGCGCTGCGCTCCTTCGTCGAGAGCACGCTCAGGGGCGGGGCCTGGCCGGTGCTGGTGATGCCGCCCTTGGGCGCGGCGCAGGAGGTGGCGCACCGCCTCGCCGATCTCCCGCTGGCGGCGCACCCGACGGTGGCCCGGGCGTGCGCCCGGTGCCGGGCCCTCGGGGCGGACCTCCCGGCGGTGCGGACGCTCGGCCGCGCCCCGCAGTCCGGCGAGGTCGTGCTGTGGCCCGAGCGCACCCGGCTCGGGCCCGGGCTCCCGGCCCGCGACCGCACCCGCGTGGGCCTGGTCTCGGCGGCGGCGCTCGACGCCGGGGCCACGGCCGCCTGTGGCGCCGACGAGGCCTTCCCGCTCGCCAGCCAGGCCGATTTCGAGACGCTCGGCACGTTCGTCGCCCAATCAGGGGCGCGGGAGGTCGCGCTCATCCGCGGCGCCGACCCGCCGCTCGTGGACGCGCTCCGCGCGCGCGGCGTCGGCGTGCGCGTGCTCGGTCCGCCGCTGCAGATGGAGCTGTTCGGCGGCTGACCCGCGCGGCGGCCGGCGGGTGCTGCGCCGCCGCGGTGCCAATCGCCCCCACGCGGCCGCGCCTACGCCCCCATCGTGGTCACGTCATAGGCGCGCAGGCGATCGTCGGCGGTGACCAGGGTGAGGCCGTCGGCGACGGCCTGGGCGACCAGCATCCGGTCGAAGGGGTCGCGGTGCAGGGGCGGGAGGTCGCGCAGCGCGTCCACGTGGCGCAGCCGCACCGGGAGCTCGGTGAAGCGCAGCCGGGTGAGCTGCGCGGCGAGGTCGGGCGGGGCGCGCAGCTTCCCCAGCGCGCGCTTGATCTCGAGCTCCCAGGCCGACACCACGCTCACGAAGACGAGGTGATCCGGCTGCTCGATGCGGCGCCGCGTCTCGGCCCGGATCCGCTGGGGCCGGCCGAGCGCCCACAGCAGGACGTGCGTGTCGAGCAGGAGCTTCACGGGCGCCGCCGCCGTTTCCGCGGGGCGCGCGTGCGCCCCTCGAAGAGGCGGACCACGTCCTCCGGAGTGTCGTCGAAGTCCTCGGCGATCACGAGCTGCCCCTCCCAGCCGCCGAGCGCGCGCGGCGTGCGCTCGGGCTCACACGGCACCAGCCGCACGCGGGGGCGGCCGGCCTTGGCGATCACGATGTCCTCGCCGGCGACGGCCTCTTCGACCAGCCGCGACAGGTGGGTCTTCGCCTGCTGGATGTTGACGGCCTTCATGAATCTAGTCTGGTCTGGTCTGGTCTGATTGTCAAGCCACCTGGCCGTTTGCGCGGGGGCCCGGGGTTTCGCTAGAATGCAGGGCCAGGGAGGTTCCATGGCGGAAGGGACCCGGGCGTCCGGCGGCGCTGGCTTCAAGCTGATCCTCGCGATCCTGGGGCCGGTGGTCGGCGGGATCGTGGCGTACGTGCTGTTCCTGAAGACCGACCAGCCACTCGTGGCCGCGCTCGCCGTGGTCCTGGGCGCCGCCCCCACCTGGTGGGTCGTCTACGGCATGCGCGAGCAGGTCCGCGCGCTCCGGCACCCGGTGCGCTCCATGGCCCGCGGGGAGCTGAGCCGCGAGGTGCCGGCCTTCGACGCGCCGCCCATCTCCGATCTGGGGGCCGACCTCGAGATCATGCGCCGCGGGCTACGCAAGCAGCTGAAGGACATCCACGCCCAGGCTGCCGAGCAGGCCAAGACCGCGCAGGAGCTCGACCGGAAGCTCGCCGAGCTGGGGCAGGGTATCGGCGCCCAGCTCACTTCCCTCGAGCGGACCGTCGCCACCGTCGGCCATCTGACCGCGTCCATCAAGCTGACCGGTGACAACGTCGAGAAGCTCGCCGCCAACGCCGAGGAGACGTCGTCGTCCACCCTGCAGATGGGGGCGGCCTCGGACGAGGTCACCGAGAACATGTTCAACCTGGCCGCCGCGGTGCAGCAGTCGGCCAGCTCCATCGAGCAGATGACCTACTCGGTCAAGCAGGTGGCCAAGAACGTCGAGGCGCTCTCCTCCATCGCCGAGGAGACCGCCTCGTCGATGAACGAGATGGACACCTCGATCCACCAGGTCGAGACCAACGCCAACGAGACCGCGCGCCTCTCGGAGGAGGTGACCCACGCCGCCACCTCCGGCGTCGAGGCCATCAACCAGACCATCCGCGGCATCAACAAGATCAAGGACTCCTCGGAGGACGCCGTCCGCGTCATCGGCCGCCTGGGCGACAAGATCGGTGAGATCGGCAAGATCCTCTCGGTCATCGACGACGTCGCCGAGCAGACCAACCTCCTGGCGCTCAACGCCGCCATCATCGCGGCGCAGGCGGGTGAGCACGGCAAGGGGTTCGCGGTCGTGGCCGACGAGATCAAGGATCTGGCCGAGCGCTCCGGGGCCTCCACCAAGGAGATCGCCGACCTCATCAAGGCGGTGCAGGCCGAGTCGCGCAACGCCATCGGCGCGGTCCAGGACGGGGCGCGCTCCGTCGATGACGGCGTGCGCGTGTCGCACGAGGCCGAGGACGCGCTCCACAAGATCCAGGAGGCGGCCCTCCGCCAGGCGCAGATGGTGCAGGAGATCGCGCGGGCCACCGACGAGCAGGCCCGCGGCAGCAAGCAGGTGACCGACGCCATCGGCACCATCGCCATGACCGTGCAGCAGATCGCCACGGCCACCTCCGAGCAGGCGCGCGGCTCCGAGCAGATCATCAAGTCGGCCGAGAAGATGCGTGTCATCACCAAGCACGTGGAGCGCTCCAGCCAGGAGCAGGGCCGCGGCTCGAAGCAGGCCAGCCGCGCCATCGAGGGCATCTCCGAGATGGTGGCGCAGCTGCAGACGGCGCAGCGGGAGCAGGGGCGGGGGAGCCAGGAGCTGGGACAGGCCATCGAGAGCCTCCGCGACCTGGCGCGCGCCGAGCAGGCGCGCCTGGTCGAGATGGGCCGCACGGTCGAGTCGGCGCAGAAGACCGCCCAGACGATGCTCGGGCACTTCGCCGGGCTCACCGGCGAGTAGGCGGCGACGCCCGGGCGCCCGGCGGGCGCCCCCGGTTGCATCCGTCGTCAAAAATCGTATTCTTGCAGCCGCCACGACCGGCGAGTGGCGGCGGTCCGGCGGCGCGAAGGAAGGCAGACGTCGATGTTCGGCATGGGCGCGGGCGAGCTGATCCTCATCCTGGTGGTCGCGCTCCTCATCTTCGGTCCCAAGAAGCTCCCCGAGCTCGCCAAGGGGATCGGCAAGGCCCTGCGCGAGTTCCGCCGCGCGTCGACCGACCTGCAGGAGCAGCTCTCGGTCGATCAGGAGATCGGCGCGGCGGGGCGCGAGGTGCAGGCGGCCGCGGCGGGCGCCCCCTCGCCGTCGGAGTTGCAGGCGGCGCGACAGGCCTACGACGTCGCGCCGCAACCGGCGGTGCCGGCGGCGGCACCGGGACCGGCGGGCCCGGACTCCCCGGCCCTCGAGGCGATCAAGGCGGCGGCGGCGGCCCGGGTGGCAGCGGAGATCGCGGCCGCCGAGGCGGCCGCGGAGGCGGCCGCGCCCGCGACCCCGGTCGAGACCCAGTCGGCGAAGCCGGCCATCGCGCCCGCCCCGGGTCTGGCGCCGGCGCCGGACCTCGATTCGCGCCCGGCCATCGCGCCGGCGCCCTCCCCCGCGTCGCCCCCGGCGGCTACGCCCGCCGGCGGCGAAGCCCCGGCGAAGGGCTAGCGAGGCGAGGCGCCCGCCATGGACGCGGACCAGCGGCGCCTCCCATTGGCCGAGCACCTGCGGGAGCTGCGCATCCGGCTCTGGCGCAGCATCGTCGCCTACATCATTGCGATCTTCGTCTGCTGGGGGTTCTGGCGGCCGCTCTTCGCGCTGCTGGTCATGCCGCTCATCACCGCCATGACGGCGGCCAAGCTGCCGGTGGAGCTCGTCGCCATCAGCCCCACCGAGCCGCTCTGGGTGCCGCTCAAGCTGTCGATGCTGGCCGCGGTGTTCGTGGCCTCGCCGGTCATCTTCTGGGAGCTGTGGCAGTTCGTGGCGCCCGGCCTCTACGCCAAGGAGAAGCGCTACGCGCTCCCCTTCGTCATCTTCTCCGTCGTCATGTTCGTGGGCGGTGCGGCCTTCGCCTACTTCGTGATCCTGCCGATCGCCTACCCGGTGCTGCTAGGCTTCGCCAAGGGGAACCTGTCGCAGATCAACGAGATCTTCGGCATCAAGGTCAACATGAGCATGGGGCCGGCCGTGACCATCAAGCCGACCCTTACCCTTGACCACGTCTTCGGCTTCAGCATCAAGCTGCTGCTGGGCTGCGGGCTCATCTTCGAGCTGCCGCTGCTCATCACCTTCCTGGCGGGCGTGGGCGTGGTGACGCACCGCTCGCTGTGGCGCTTCAACCGCTACGCCATCGTGCTGTCGTTCATCGTGGGGGCCCTCATCACGCCGGGCCCCGACGTGATGTCGCAGATCCTGGTCTCCGTCCCGCTCATCGGGCTCTACAACCTCAGCATCCTGATCGCCTGGTTGATAACCAAGCGCCGCGCGCGCCGCGCCGCCGAGCCCGAGGTGATCGACGAGGAGCCGGCCGCGAGCGGCTAGGCGCTTGTCGCGTGAAACCCCGACGGGCTCAGCCCGGCGGGGTCCATCGCGGGAGGGCCTGGGAACCCGCCGAGGGTGCCCAGGTCAGACGAAGCGGAACCAGAGGAAGCCGAGGACGGCCGCCAGCGTCACCCAGAGGAAGAGGGTGACGACGAAGGCCCGGGTCCGGGCCGCGCCGATCTCCTGGCGCACCACGGCGGGAGTGCGCTCCTGCGGGGAGCTGGCGGGGGGACGCTCGCCCAGCTCGCGCTCTTCGAGCTGCAGGGCGCGAATGGTGGTCGAGTGCGCGCGGGACGCGTACAGGCTGGCCTGGATGAAGGCGGCGGCCACGCACAGGGCCACGCCGAGCAGCACGCGGGCCGCCAGGTTCTGCCGAATCCGGCCGCCGAAG
>JACRCY010000583.1 GCA_016218785.1 Deltaproteobacteria bacterium | reverse complement strand
TGGTGGCCGCCGCCCTCGGCACCGACACCGGCGGCTCGGTCCGCGTCCCCGCCGCGCTGTGCGGCGTCGTCGGCCTCAAGCCGTCGCGTGGGCTCGTGTCGACCCGCGGGGTGCTCCCCCTGTCGACGACGCTCGACCACGTCGGGCCGATCGCCCGCAGCGTGCCCGACGCCGCCGCCGTGCTCGACGTGCTCGCCGAGCGCTCGCCGGGGTTCCAGGGCGCCTGTGGCCGCTGGGCCGGCCAGCTCCGGGTCGGCGTGTTGGAGCCCTTCGGCATGGATGCCGACGTGGAGGTGGCCGAGGCCTTCGAGGCCGCGCTGCCCGTGCTCGTGGCGGCCGGCTTTCGGCTGCGCCCGCTGTCCCTGCCGGCGCTGGCCGAGGGGGGCAGGATCCTGGCGCGCATCTACCGGCCCGAAGCCGCCGCGACGCACGCTGCCCGGCTGCACGAGCGGCCCGCGGACTTCGGCGCGGACGTGCGCCTCGACCTCGAGCGCGGCCTGACGGCCGACCCGGCCAAGCACGCCGCGGGTCTCGCGGCTCGTGACGCGCTCGGCGTCGCGGTCGCGGCCGCGATGGTCGACCTCGACCTCCTGGTCTGCCCGACCACGCCGCACCCGGCTCGTCCGATCGGCTCGCCAGGGGCGGGGGACTACCTCGTCTACACGTGCCCCTTCAACGCCACCGGGCAGCCGGCGATCTCGCTCCCCATGGGGTTCGTGGACGGGCTCCCGGTGGGTCTGCAGCTGGTGGGGCGGCTCGGCGAGGACGCCCTGGTGCTGGCGGCCGCCGCGGCGGTCGAGCGACGCCTGGGCCGGGCGGGTGTCGCTACTGCTTCTCGAGCGTGATGTCGCAGCTCGGCGTGCAGGTGACCGTGACGGTGGTCCCGCTCATGGTCGCGGCGCACGTCATGAGCGTCCCGCCGGCGTCGCCCGACCAGGTCATGGAGCCGTCCTCGGCCACGGTCCCCGACCAGGAGGGCCACGGCTCCAGGCTGGGGATGTCGCAGCCCGTCTGCTCGATCGTGACTGTGCTCCCCACCGTCTGTGGCTGGCACGAGTGGGCCGTGATCTGGTAGACGCCCGACACGTCCGGGCACTCGCCCGCGTTGCCTTCGTCGCCTCCGCAGCCCGTTGCCGGCAGGGCCAGCACGACGACGAACAGGAAGCATGCCCGTTTCATGCGCACCTCCGTTTCCCCCTACCATAGACCATCGGCGGCTCCCAGGTGCGGTCCGGTCGGCTGCGGCGCGGGGCGGGCGTCAGAAGTCAATGCCCCGCTTCGCGAGGATCCCCTGCTTGAACGCGTGCTTGATCTCGCGCATCTCGGTGACGGTGTCGGCGCGGGCGATCACGTCGGGGTGGGCGTTGCGGCCGGTGAGGATGAGGCTCATGTGCGGCGGCTTCAGGTCGAGGAGGCCGATGACGTCCGCGAGGTCGAGCAGGCCGAGTGACACGGCCACGTTGATCTCGTCGAGGATGACCAGGGAGTGCTCGTTCTTCGCGATGCTCTCGCGGGCGAACGCGAGCCCTGCGGCCGCGGCCTCGCGGTGCTCGGCCTCGGTGAACTTGTCGTCGATGATCTTGTAGAAGCCCTTGCCGGCGCGGACCAGCGTGATCTCGGGGATGCGGGCGACGGCGTCCAGTTCGCCGTAGTGCCACGTCCCCTTGATGAACTGGATCACGAGCACCTTCTGTCCGTAGCCCACGGCGCGCAGCGCGGTGCCGAGGGCCGCCGTGGTCTTCCCCTTGCCGTCGCCCGTGTTCACCAGGATCAGGCCACGCCTCTCGTCGGCGGGCCGCGGCTTGTTGGCGCTCTCGTCTGGCATTTCAGTCGGATGCTAGGCCGACGCCTTGGGGTGTCAAGCTAGCCGGAGGGGCGCTGGTCGGAGGCGGGCGCTGCCGCGGGGGCGGCCGGGGCGGCTCCCTCGCCGGCCGGGGACGGGGCGGGCGGGCCGAGCAGCTCCTGCAGCGTCGTCTTCTCGGAACGGCTGCGCCGGGCCTGCTCCATCTCGCGCAGCAGCAGGTTGAGGCGGCCCGCCTCCTCGGAGCCGTTGCGCACGTCCACCGGCCGGAAGGGCGCCATCACCTGCTCCACGGTGATCTCGCTCGGCGCCCGCGCCAGCGCGATGCCGGTGACGTCCCCCTCGACCTCCATCAGGAGGTCGGCGCGCTTGAGCCGGTCGACGATGACGGTCATCACCTCCTGCGACACCTCGAAGCGGCTCGCCAGCTCGATGCGCGTGGACACCTTCTCGCCGTCGCGGAACGCCCGCGCCACCTCGACCATGACCCGGGTGCCCACCACGCCGTTGATGTGGTCCTCGGGGCCGTTCCCGTGCGCGCGCCGGTCGAGCGTGTCGAGGTAGTGGAAGTTCTGGACCGCGTACGCCACCTCCGCGCCGAGCAGCACCACCAGCCACGTCACGTAGATCCACAGGAGCAGCAGCGGCAGCAGGGCGAGGGCGCCGTAGATGCCGGTGTAGCGCCGGAACATGAGGTCGACGAGGTACACGGCGACGCCGCGCTTCAACACCTCGAAGAGCACGGCCGAGATGAGCGCGCCGATGGCGGCCGAGCTCCACTTGACCTTGGCCCGCGGCAGCAGCCGGTTGGCGAGCACCAGCGCCACCCACACGAGGCCGATCGGCGCGAGCCAGCCGACCACGCCGCGGTTCAGGCTCCAGTAGCGGGCCGTGTGGTACATGGAGAGGCCGGTGAGCGAGGGCGCGAGCGTGATGAGCGTGTAGAAGATGACGGCCTTGTTGAGCAGCGAGCGGCGCTGGGTCACGCGCCAGATGTCGTTGAAGATGTGCTCCAGCTCGTGGAACACGAAGTAGGAGATGATGAAGGCGCCGATCGTGCCGATGGTGCCGAGCACGCCGGCGTTGATGTTGTCGGAGAACTGGATGAGGAACTTGCCGATGCTGTCCCCGTAGGCGGGGAGCATGTTCTTCGACAGGAACTCGACGAGCGCCGAGCGCGCCTCGAGCGCGCCGGTCGCCTTGAGGAGGGCGAAGGCCACCGCCAGGCAGGGGACCATCGAGAAGGCGGTCTCGAAGGAGAGCGCCGAGGCCTGCGAGGGGCAGCGATCGCGCCCCCACTGCCGGAAGATGTGGGACATGAGCCGCGCCAGGTAGACGGCGCGGTAGCGCAGGCCGCGGTGGGAGCCGAGGTCGCTGTGGAAGACGGCGCGGCGCAGACGTCTCAGTCGTTCGCGCACGGGCGCCTCCCGAGGAGCGGGTAGCCGAGCGCGAGCAGCGTGGTCACGGCTCCGGCCGTGACCTTCGACCAGGCGGGGAGGGCGCTGCGCGACCCGACGAGGTCGAGGCCCAGGCTCGCGGCGCGCATGGCGGCGGCGAGCGCGAGCAGGGCGCCGCCGTCGCGCGCCGCGGCGCCGACGGCGGCGCGGCGGTCGTGCGGCCCGGGCGCCACCGCGGCCCAGCCCAC
>JACRCY010000587.1 GCA_016218785.1 Deltaproteobacteria bacterium | reverse complement strand
GCTCCCTGCCGACGAGGGCCGCCTCGGCCGCGCGCAGCCGGGCGGGGAGGGGCCTGAGGCCCCCCACCGCCAGGCGCACGGCCGTGACGGTGGTGCCGTCCAGCTCCAGCGCGGCGGCGACGTCGCACATGGTGCAGTCGACGGCGGTGCGGCCGAACATGCGGAACGCGTTGCCGCTCCGCGGCGCGGGCCGCGGCACCACGATCGCCACCACCAGCTCCCCGGGGCGCAGCTGCCGCGTCGGGTGCTGCGCCACCAGCTCCTCGACGCTCACCTCGCGCGCGCCGGCCGCGCTGCGGAGGCGGGCCACGGCGCCGAGCGCCAGCAGCATGGGCGGCAGGTCGGACCAGGGGTAGAGGCCGACCAGGTTGCCGCCCACCGTGATCTGGTTCTGGAGGAGGCGCGAGCCGCACGCGGCCGCGGCCTCGGCGAGGCCCGGCAGGCCCGCGTCGGCCACGGCGCGGGACCGCGCCACGGCGCGGGCCGTGGCCATGGCGCCGAGGCGCAGCCCGTCCGCCCCGAGGGAGATGGACTGCAGACCCGCGCGCGACAGGTCGACGAGCACGCGCGCCTTCGGGTCGGCCGCGAACACGAGCGCCGTGCCTCCGGCCAGGGGACGCGCCTCGCCCGGGCGCGCGGCGAGGAGCGCGAGCGCCGCCTCGACCGAGGTGGGGTGCTGGAACTCGACGAGGTTCCTCATTCAGCCTCCGCCGACGGGCAGCAGGATCTCGACCCGGGCGCCGTCGGGCACCAGGGCCGCGGGGCCCTGCCGGATGCCGTCCACGAGCACGGTCAGGCGCGCGCCCTCCTCGCGGCCGTAGCCCAGCCGTTCGAGCAGCGCGCCCACCGCGGGGGCCGCCTCGACCTCGAGAGACAGCGTCCGCTCGGGGCCGGGGCGGCGTACGGGACCCACGAACTCGACGGTGATGTGAGCCACGCCGGCACGTTAGCACAACAGGAGGCGCGGATCAGGGTTGACCCGCGCCATGGGAGGCGCGGGTCAGGATTGACCCGCGTCGTGGGTGCCGGGCCGACGGGGAGCGGCGGTCCGCCTCGGGGAAGGTCCGCGCGGGGAGCGCGTGGTGTGGGGGGCTACGGTGGGACGAGCGAGCGGCTACGGCCAGCTGACGAGCACCAGGTCGGCGGGTGCCTTGCTCGTCCCCCAGGCATCGGGCAGGTAGTCGTAGGTGGAGGAGCTGCTCTCCTCCTGGGCGCCGAGGCGCGTCTGCTTCCCCGACACGTAGGCCGACACGTCGGACAGGGCCACGCGGAAGTTGAGGTAGATGGTGCTGCCCGAGGCCGGCGTCACCTTCAGCGACGCCGGCACCGTGGCGGCGTCCCACCCGCCCGTGCCGTTGAGCGTGTAGGCGCTCAAGGCGCCGTAGTAGGTGGCGAGGCGGAGCGCCGCGCCGGACGTCGGGTGCGCCACGATGACGCTCATGCCGGCGTTCTCGGCCGACTCGACATCCCAGTTGATCAGGCGCACGTCCAGGGTGGTGTTGTCGCAGTTGACCTGCGCGAACCGCAGGTCGTGCGTCCCGAGCGCGTACGTGGAGTCCTGCGGGTCCGCGCTGCCGATGTGCGCGTAGATCGGGATGGTGATCATCCGCACCCAGTTGTTGGTGCCGTCGGTGAGCGTCCCCCTGAGGACGACCTTCTGGTGGGCCTGCGCGCCGCTCAGGAGCGTGAGCGCCACGCTGTCGGTCGAGTTGATCTTCTGGAGCGCGGCGAGCGCGGTGTTGCCGAAGTGCATGGTGTCGGCCGCGATGGACGCGGGTGCAGTCGACGAGCCGTCCATGACGAACGTCGCGGTCACGGGGCCCGCCGTCACGAGCGAGCCGGTGTTCTGGACGACGAGGACCAGGCTGTAGGCGCTCTCGCCCGGGTCCGGGACGCCGTCCGAGTCGAGCGTGGCGGTGGCGCCGGCCCAGTCCAGCACGGTGATGCCCGGCCACGGCACATCCACCTTGACCGGCACGTCCCAGGTCAGGCTCGTCGTGGCATCGACCAGGTGGAGGTTGAAGTTGAGGGGCGAGCCGTCGTTGTGGGCGGTGGTGACGTTGAAGGTCCAGCTTGAGGCGCTCGTGGCGGTGCCGTTGTTGCCGACCGGGCCCGAGGCGAAGCTCAGGGCGGTTGTCGGCGCGAGGCCGGTCACGTCGGCGGTGGTCGTGGGCGCTTTGAGGGAGAGGGTGCCGGTCAGCGCGCCCTGCGTGGCGGAGCCGAGGTTGCGCACCGTGAGCGTCATCTGCACGCCGCTGGATCCGGGCGCCAGCGTCGTCGGGGTCGTGGCCACGACGTCGGTGACGAACCGCGGCGGCTCGGGGACCATGAGGTACCCCACCCCAGGGCCACTCAACGAGTCGTCGGGCGCCACCCAGGGGAGCCCGAGGGCCGTGAAGGTCGTGGCGCCGTAGGAGATGGTGAACTCGTGGATCTCGAGGGTACCGGTGTAGTTGTGGACCACCTTCAGAAACCACGGGTGCTGCAGCGTCGGCGGCAGGTGGGCCACCTGCGCCGTGAGGTCCACGTCGTAGGTGAAGGTGCCCGACGTGTCGGGGTCCGCGGCCACGTAGGGGATCTGGGCCCCGAGCCACTCTGGCGTGGTCGGATCGCCGCCGACCCCCAGGTACAGCTCGGTGTCGCTCTCCCAGGTGGCGGCGGCGGTGTACATGACGACGTGAGCGGTGGCGCGTTGGCCGATGAAGAGCTGGACATCGATGTTGTAGGTGTGTGTGCCGTCGGTCGCCTGCAGCTTGAGCGGGGCGTTGCCGCCGGCGTGTCCCCCCGCCACCGAGACGGTGAACGGCGCGGCCGAGGTGGTCTCGCCGCCGGCCGCCACGCCCGGGAAGGTCGCCGTGCCGGTGTTGATGGTGATGCCGGCATCCGTCGTGGTGAGGGTACCCGTCAGCGCGAGGGAAGGGCCATCGCCGGAGTTGCGCAGCGTGACGCTCAGGGCCACGTTGGCCGCGCCCGCCGTGACCGGGTTCGGGCTCGCGGTGATGTGCGAGAACTCGATGGCCGGCCCGGGCTGGCGCACGCGGATCGAGTCCAGATACCACGCGGAGGTGTAGTTGCCGCTGTAGCGGAATGCGAAGTAGACCTTGGTCTTCCCCAGCGCGGCGTGGCCGGCGGGAATGGTCACCTTCCGGTACCCCCACGTGTAGCTGCTCGTCTCGGCCGGGAGCGCCGAGCCGACGACCGTGTAGGTCGAGGAGCCCGGATCGGCGCTGTTCTGGGCCCACTCCAAGGTGTGGATGTCGGTGCCGTAGGTCGAGGACTGCTCCTGCCAGAAGTCGATCACGAGCCCTTCACTCTCGAGGCCGGTGAGGTCGAGGCACGGGAGCACGAGGAGGTCGTTGCAGGCGGTGCCGTAGCCCGCGTGATAGGCGCTGTGGGTCCCGTCGTATCCCTCGGAGTCATCCACCGTCCACTCGCAGCCGGTCCCGCTGCCGTAGGTCCGCCACCAGCCCGGGAAGATGCCCGCCTCGAAGCTCTCGGTGGCGAGGGGGGGCACGACGCAGCTCTCGGGCGCGGTCGTGAAATGGTAGGGGACGTCCGGCGCCGTGTCCGGGGCGCGGGCCACGTTGGCGAGCGGGGCGCTGTCCTCGGCCTCGATGTAGTAGTCGACGCCGGCGCTGGTGGCCGCGCTGGCCGGGATGATGGCGCTCCACTGGCCCGAGGTGCCCGACTGGGTCATGACGAGCGTCGTCCAGGTCGTGGTGCCGCCCGTGCGGTAGAAGACCTCGGCGCGGGCGACGCCGGTGGCGTCCTCGATGCGCGCGATGACCGCCGCGGGCCGCCCCTCGGGCTGCCCATCGGCGATCTTGGTATGGGTGATGACCGGCGGCGTCTCGTCGCCGTGGCTGATCGTGAAGGTGAAGATCTGGTCCGGCGCGTTCGTGGGCAGGGTGGAGCGGTTCTGCGCCGGCGCGGTGTCGATCGCCTCGAGGTAGTACTCCACCGCCTCCGGGACGATGGCGGTGATGGGGAAGTTCGCCTGGTAGGTGTCGTTCCCCTGGGTGGTCATCGTCAGCGGGATCCAGTCGGTGGCCCCCTGCGCGCGGTAGCGGCAGGTCACGCTCCCGACGCCGGTCGCGTCCGTGACCTTGGCCGACGCGGTCACCGTCGAGCCCATGGGGCGGCCGTCGGCGATCCTGACGTGGGAGATCGTGGGGCCGGTCTGGTCACCGCCGCCGCCGCCCACCGTGATGGTGAACCAGATGGAAGGTGCATTGGCGGGTAGCCGGGTGGTGACGCCCTTGCGGTCCTTGGCCTCGAGGTAGTAGCTCACCGAGGGCGCCACGACCGCCGCGCCCGGGATCTCGCCGAGGTACGTGCTGGCGAGCGTCGGGCTCAGGGACAGGAGGGCGCTGTTCCAGGCGCCGGCGTGCGGCGCCTGGTAGAAGACGGCGACCGACTCGACGCCGTCGTCGTCGGTGACCTGGGCCTCGATGGCCACCGGCTGGCCCGCGGGCTTCTCGCCGGAGACCTGGACGTGGTTGATGGTCGGCCCATTGCCGTTGCCACCCGCGTTGGTGCAGGCGGCTGCGGAGGACAGGACGAGCGCTCCAGCCACGAGCGGGACTAGGCCACGAAGACGCTGTGCGTGCATGGTGCTCCCCTCGGTTGCGGCGGGATGGAAACACATGGAGCCCAGGTAGTCAACTGTGGGTGTAGCTCCCGGCACCGTCGGGGACCTGGCCGGCAGGGAGTGCAGCCGGGGTCCAGAGCCGGCGGCCGGGCCGGCCCGGCGCCAGGCCGCGGGCAGGGCCGCGCCTGGCCGCTGGCCCCGCGCCGGCTCTTTCGTCCTGGACGCGGGCTCGGGTAGTATCGACGGGTTCGGAGAACGGGCGGGGAAGGGGGGCCGACAAGGAGGGTGCCATGCGGAACCTGGGTGCATGGATCGTGCTGTGGGGAGTTGCGGTCTGGGGCCTCGGCTGCGGCGGCAGCGCGCCGGCGGCGACGGACGGTCCTGGGCAACGCGACGCGGGCGGCGACGCGGGCGTCGACGCGGGCTCGGGCGGCGACTCCGGGACGGGCGACGACGGTGGCGTGCCCGACGGCGGCTGCGAGAGCGACCCGGCCTGCACGGCCGCGGGCCCGCGGTGTGACCCGGCCGGCACGGACCTCCTCGGCGAGTGCGTGGACGTGGGCGGCGGCTGCCTGGAGCTGAAGGACCTCGCCGCGTGTCTGTCGACGCTCCAGACCTGCCCGGTGGGGGCCGCCGCCTGCGCGTGCCCCACCACCAGCTGCAACACCGAGGTGGACACGGCCTGCGGCACCGACGGCACCGTGGTCTCGTGTCGCCTCGACGTGGCGGGCGGCTGCGGCGTCTACCCGGAGAGCGGCGGGCAGGCCTGCCCCGGTCACCAGAGCTGCCACGGCTCGCCGCCCACGGCGGCGTGCGCCTGCGACGACTCGGACTGCACCGGCGCGGGCCAGCTGTGCAGCAGCGATGCGTCGGCCGTGCTCGTCTGCCAGCTCGACGGCGCCTGTCCCTACGTCGCCTCGAGCACGCCCTGCGCGTCGCCCAAGGTGTGCCAGGGGAGCTTCCCCGGCGCCGCGTGCGCCTGCCCCCCGGCCACCGGCGACACCCGCGCCGGCCGCGGCTGCGCGACCCTGGGCGTCAACGCCTGCGACCTGGACACGGGCAACATCAACCAGTGCGTGCTCGACAGCGTCAGCGGGTGCCAGCTCTGGCGGCTGGCGGCGGGCACGACGTGCACCGCCCAGCAGCTCGTCTGCGGCACCGACAGCGGCGTGCCCGCGTGCCAGTGCCCGGCCAACACGACCGGCGTCTTCTACGCCGACGCGTTCAATGGCTCACCCGCGGGCGGCATGCCGTTCCCCTCGGGCGTGCTCACACCGTCCCAGTGCCGCTTCAAGCTGCTCACGCCGGCGCTGGCGGCCGCCCAGACCTGGGTCATGTCGCACCCCTCGGCGGAGGTGCGCGCCACCGGCCAGGTCAGCATCAGCGTCATGCACTTCGCCGAGCCCGCCTACCCGCTGGTCGTGCCCCCGGACGTCACCCTCACGACCACGGACAGCCCGCTCGACCCGTCGCACTACGTGATCGACTTCGCCCAGCCGGCCGCGACCGCGGTGGTCCAGCTCGGGAGCAACGCGGCGCTCAAGGGGTTCACCATCCAGAACCTGGTGAGCGCGGCGACCAGCGCCGACGGGGTCGTGACCAGCCCGGGCTGCGCCGACGGCACCGCGGTGACGCTCGAGACCATCCGCATCGCCGGCGAGGCGACCCCCAACCGCCTGCGGCACGGCGTCGTCATCGCCGGCGCGCCCGCGGGCTCCTGCGACGCGACCCTCACGGACGTGGCCGTGCGCAGCGTCAGCCAGGCCGGGCTCCTGGTGCAGTCGACGCTCACCGCGGCGACCACCCGCGTGGTCGACAGCCTCTTCGACGGGAACGGCAACGGCGTGCGCGCCCTGCGCGGCACCGTGGAGCTGGACTCGGTCAGCGTCACCAACAGCGGCGCGGAGGGGATCCTGGTGCAGCCCACGGGCGGGGACGCCGTGGTGAGCGGCGTCGCCGGCGACGTCACCGGGAGCCAGCGCGAAGGCGTCGCCGTCGAGATCGGCACGGGCGCAACGACGGCCAGCCTCCTTTCGCTCACCGGCACCGTCATTTCGGACAATGGTGCCAACTCGGGCGGTTTCGCTCGGTTTCCGGGCATCGCGATCCTCGCGCGCTCGGCCCGTCTCGTCGGGGTGAACGTGCACGACAATGCCGGCGGGGGTCTCCGGGCCGTGGGCGCCGGCACCGTGGTCGCCGTCGACCTCGACGCGGGCAACGCGGCGCACTTCGACAGCAACGGCCCCGGCGCCCTGAACCCGCCCGCGGGCGTGCTGGTGGGAGACGGCGCCAGCGTCACCGCGACCGGCATGACGGCGAACGCGAACGACGGTCCCGGCGCGTACGTCGACGGCGGCGCATCGAGCCTCACCCTCCACGGCTGCCAGATCGACAGCAACGGCGTGGTCGGCAACGCCCCCGGGCTGGAGGTGTTGGGGGGCACGGTCGTGGTCGACGGCGCCAGCGTCATCAGCAACAACCGGGGCGAGGGGCTACGTCAGTACGCGGGCACCGTGTCGCTGAACGGCAGCAACCTGGTCGGGGTGGTGGTGCGCAACAACGGCCAGGCGGGCACCTACAGCGGCGCCCGCATCGGCCAGGGGCAGACCGACACGGCCTTCACCGCCAACTACGCCGATTTCCGCGACAACACCGAGCACGGGGTCTACGTCTTCAACCGCAACCTCCAGAACCAGGGAGGGCCCATCAACATCGTGAACTGCACGTTCGTCGACAACGCGCGCGTCGGCCTGCAGGTTGCCACGTCCATGCCGAGCCCCACGGGCGCGCGCACCCTGACCGTGTCGGGCACCTCCTTCACGGGCGGCACCCGCGGCATCTGGCTCGAGGCCGCCGGTGGCGACATCCAGGGCTCGGTCCAGGGGAACAGCATCACCAAGGCAGCGAACACGGGGCTCGTGCTCCACGGCACGGCGGCCTCTTCCCTCACCATCGCCCGCAACCAGATCACGGGGAACAGCTCGCTCTTCATGCCCCCGGGCCGGGCCGCCGGCGGCGTGCTCATCGACGGGGTGCCGCCGAACCCGTTCGCCTTCTTCGGCAACTCCGTCCACCACAACGACTACGACCAGGTGATGGTGGTCGGGGCCAACCCGATCGCCGTCACCTGGAACCTGGCCGGTGCGAGCTGCGCCCCGAGCGAGTACAACACCTTCGCCTGCTACAACGGCCAGATGCCGGCGGGCGCGTACTTCGGCCTCGTGGTCGTCGGCGCGGTCACCGTCAACGCCAGCAACGAGTCGTGGCAGTCACACTCGATGCCGCCGCCTCCGCCGGTCGCCGGGATCGACTACCTGCTCCAGGGCGCGGGCGCGGCGGTCACCATCACGGCGAGCTGCGCCGACAGCACGCTCGCCTGCCCGTAGCGGCGCCGCCCCTCCCTGGCATGCCCCGAGTCTCCGTCGTCCTCCCGGTCCGCGACGCGGAAGCCACCCTCGCGGCCGCGCTGGAGTCGGTGGCGGCACAGTCGCTCGCCGACCACGAGGTGGTCGTCGTCCTGAACGGCTGCCGCGACGGCAGCGAGGCCGTGGCACGGGCGCACGCGGCCCGGGACCCGCGCGTGCGCTGCCTCACGCTGCCGCAGGCCGGGCTGGTGCCGGCGCTCGACGCGGGCCTGCGGGCGGCGCGGGCGCCGCTGGTGGCGCGGCTCGACGCCGACGACCGCATGTGCCCCCCGCGCCTGGCGCGGCAGGTCGCGGCGCTCGGGGAGCACCCGGAGTGGGCCGCGGTCACCGGCGGCGTGCGGCACGTGGCCGCCGTGGACGGCACCCGCGGCGACGGCATGGCGCGCCACGTCGACTGGCTCAACGGGCTCGAGACGCCGGACGAGATCCGGGCCGCGCGCTTCATCGATGCGCCCGTGGCGCACCCCGCCGTGAGCTTCCGCCAGGACGCGATCCGGGGTCTCGGCGGCTACCGTGACGGGCCGTTCCCCGAGGACTACGACCTGTGGCTGCGCTTCTTCGCGGCCGGGCTCGCGTGCGGCCGGGTGACCGATCTGGTCGTGGAGTGGCGCGACCGTGGCGACCGCCTGACGCGCACCGATCCGCGCTACGCGCCGGACGCGGTGCGGGCGCTGAAGCACCGGTTCCTGCTCGATGGGCCGCTCGCCGGCGGCCGGCATTGCCGCGTCTGGGGCGCGGGGCCCTACGGCCGCCGCCACGCCCGCGATCTCGGTCGCGCTGGCGCCCTCGTCGACGACCTCGTCGACATCGACCCGCGCAAGGTGGGGCGGCGCGTGGCCGGGGGGCGGCCCGTGGTCGGCCTGGACGCCGTGGGCCCGCCCGACGGCCGCCTGGTGCTGCTGGCCCCGGCCTCCCGCGGGGCGCGCGAGCAGGTGGCGGCGTTCCTCGAGGCGCGGGGCCACCGCGTGGAGCGCGACTACCTGGCCCTGCAGTAGGGCTCCACCGGCCCGGGCGGGGCGCCGCGCCGGGACCGGCCGCTACCAGTCGGCCCCGTGGGCCAGGAACTCCTCGACGGCTGGGACGACCACGTCGGGCCGCTCGAGGATCGCGAAGTGGCCGGCGCGGGCGAGGCGCAGGTGCCGGGCGCGCCTCATGCGGTGGGCGATGGCCCACGACTGCCTGGCCGGCGTGAGCGGGTCGAGCAGGCCGCTGATGACCAGGGCCGGCGCCTCGATCTCGGGGAGCAGGTGGTAGACCGAGTGCGCGTCGAGCTCCTGGAAGAGCCGGAGGTAGGTGGTGAAGGACGGCCCCAGCACGTCGGTCATGTACTGGCGCAGCATCGGGCGCAGCTTGGGGCTGCGCGTGCCCGCGGTGACCAGGAAGATGCCGAGGACCGGCAGCTCGAGGGTGCGGCCGAGGGTGGCGATGTGGCCCGCGGCCCACGGGTGCGCGCGCAGCCACTCCAGGAACTGGTGCAGGCGCCGCGGCAGCCACGGCACCGACAGCACCGGCTGGAACCCGTGCTCGAGGACGTGGCCGTAGGTGCCGTTGATCAGCACGAGCCCGGCCACGCGCGCCGCGTGCTGGGCCGCGAGCTCGAGGGAGAGCTGGACGCCCATGGACCAGCCGACGTGCACGGCGCGCGCGACCCCCTCGGCGTCGAGCACCGCGCAGGCGTCCTGCACGTGGTGGGCGACCGAGAGCTGGCGCGGCGACGACGGCGTGTCGGACTCGAAGAGGCCGCGGTAGTCCCAGCTGATCTGGCGGTACCGCTGCCAGAGCGCGTCGATGATCGGCCGCCACGCGTAGAGGCGGCCGCCGAGGCCGTTCGCCAGCAGCAGCGTGCGCTCCCCTTCGCCCACGACGTCGTAGTGGAGCCCCACGCCGTCGGGCGCCCGCGCGCGGCCCACGCGGTGCGCGCGCCACCAGGGAGCGTCCGCCAGGGGCTCGAGGTCACTCGCCTCGCTCATGCCTTCCACGGTACACGCTGACCGGGATCAATGGTAGCCGTCGAGCCGGGCCAGGCCGGCGACGCGGGCCGCGGCGAAGGCGTCGGCCATCTCGGCGGCGGTGGGGCGCCGGCCGATCACGGGGTGGCCGCCGGCGCGGTGCTCCGGCCGGTACTGCCCCATCACGTTGACGTAGGTGCGCGGCGAGAGGCCGGCCAGGAACCGCATGGCGACCGCGGTGCCGGCGAGGCCGCCCGGCATGACGAGGTGCCGCACCAGCAGGCCCCGCCGCGCGAGCCCCGCGTCGTCGATCACCAGGTCGCCGACCTGGCGGTGCATCGCGCCGATCGCGGCCCGCGCCACCTCGGGGTAGTCGGGCGCGTCGCAGAAGTCCCGGGCGGGCGCGGCGTCGCTGAACTTGAGGTCGGGCATGTAGATGTCGACGATGCCGTCGAGCAGCGCGAGGGCCTCCGGCGACTCGTAGCCGCCGCAGTTCCACAGGACCGGCAGCGCGAAGCCGCGGGCGCAGGCCAGGGCCAGCGCCTCGAGGATCTGCGCCAGCACGTGCGTGGGCGTGACCAGGTTGAGGTTGTGGCAGCCGTCGCCTTGGACGGCGATGAACACCGCGGCCAGTTGCTCCGCGGTGACCTCGCGGCCGACGCCGCGCCCCTGGCTGATGTCGCAGTTCTGGCAGAAGGTGCAGTTGAGGTTGCACCCGGCGAAGAACACCGTGCCCGAGCCGTGGCGGCCGACGAGCGGGTCCTCTTCCCCGAAGTGCGGGCCGAAGGAGCAGAGGCGCGCGCGGCGGTCAGTGCGGCACTTCCCGAGGACGCCGGCGGGGCCGGCGCGGCCGAGGACGCCGGCGGGGCCGGCGCGGCCGAGGGCGCCCTCGGGACCGGCGGAGCCGGCGGTGCGGTCCACGCCGCAGCGGCGCGGGCAGAGGTCGCAGGCGCTCAGCCGGGCGACCGCCTCCGCGGCGCGGCGCTGGAGCACCCCGTCGCGGAACGCGCGCACCACCCCCGGCTCCACGGGCAGGGGAGATACACCCGACCGGCTCACCCCACGAGGGTGAAACGCGGCCGCGGCCGCGTCAAGCGCGCGGGCGGAGGAGCTTCGCGCTATCGCGAACCGATGCTAGCGATGATGCCGGACTGGGGCGCGGTAGGTCCTCACGTAGTTGTGGTGGCCGCCGTAGTAGCCGGTCCCTCCACGGAAGGTCCGGTACCGGTAGCCGCCCCCGGCGTACCACCGGGAGTAGGCCGGACCGTAGGCGCGGTAGTGGGCGATGTACGAGTGGTAGTACGGTGAGGTCGCCGGGATCCAGACCTGCCCGCCGCCGGCCCAGTAGAAGGGGCGGCCGCCATCGTAGTAGACCATGTACCCGTTGTAGTACATGGGCTCGTAGCCGTAGTTCCCTACGACCACGCCTTCCGGACTGACGGTCTCGACGTAGCAGCCGGCGCCCGCCAGCGCGCCCGTCAAGAGCGCCACAGCCATCAAGTTCCGTAGCATGCGCATGGGTACCATCCTGGGTTAGTTGTAACCCCCTATTTGACGGCCCGTGTCTGCCAAAAGTCAATGGCACTGGCCACCGTCACGGGCCGCCTGGCATCCCCTGGCAATCCGCAGCCTTGCCCGGGCGAGCCGGTGCGGCCGGGGCGGGCGAGGAGACACCGCCACGGGGCCGCGCTACTCTAAGGAGCAACATGCGCCGAGCCGCACGCCGCGTCGCCGTCACCCTGGCCGCCGCCCTGGTGGCCGCGGGCGGCGACGCGCGCGCCGGCGACGCGCCCTTCAGGCAGCCCATGGGCAAGGACCGACGGTTCACCAACCTCGACGGCACCGTGCCGCAGTCCATGGGCGCGGTGGTGAAGTGGGGCGTCACCGATCGGCTCACGGGCAAGCGGCGCCGCACGCCGCGCCGCGCGCCGGTGAAGCACCAGGCGGTCGACCTGGGGCTCGTGGCCACTGCCCCGGGCGCCGGAGAGGGCGCCCGCCTGACGTGGCTCGGGCACGCGGGCTGGCTGGTGCAGCTCGACGGGGTCTCGCTGCTCGTCGACCCCGTGCTCTCGCGCTCGCTGCGGGGCGGCGTGTCGCGCAACGTGCCGGCCCCCGTCGAGGTGCGTCACCTGCCGCGCATCGATGCGCAGCTCGTCAGCCACAACCACTACGACCACCTGGACCTGCCGACCCTGAAGGCGGTGGGCGCCCCGGTGGTTGCGGGCCTCGGCCAGCGCAAGACCGTGGCCGCGGCCGGCCTGCGCTGCACCGAGCTGGGCTGGTGGCAGGAGACCCGGGTCGGGCGCGTCACCATCACCTTCGTGCCGGCGCAGCACTGGAGCCGGCGGGGGCTGCTCGACGCGAACCGCACCCTCTGGGGCGGCTTCGTGATCGAGGGCCCGTCGGCGCGCATCTACCACGCGGGCGACACGGCCGCCTTCGAGGGGTTCACGGAGATCGGGCGCCGCTTCCCGGGCCTCGACGCGGCCCTGCTCCCCATCGGCGCGTACGATCCCGCCTGGTTCATGCAGAAGCAGCACCTGAGCCCCGAGCAGGCGGTGCAGGCGTTTCGCGACCTCGGCGCGCGCCACTTCGTGGCCATGCACTGGGGCACCTTCAAGCTCGCCGACGAGCCGCTGGACGAGCCGCCGCTGCGCCTCGGGGCCGAGTGGCAGCGCCGGTCCCTGCCGGACGCGGCCCGGCACGTGCTCGCGGTGGGCGAGACGATCACCGTCCGCCCGCCGCGTGGACCGGCGAGCGCCCCGGCTCAGCGCGCTGCCAGGTAGTCGATCCCGGTCCGCGCGCTCGCCCGCGCGAGCATGCCCTCGGCGATCGTCTGCGCCCGGCGTGCCAGCTCCGCCTCGTCCACGCCCACCAGCCGGCCGGCGCGGACCACGACCTTCCCGTTCACCAGCACCGTGCGTGCGCGCGTCGAGGTGCCGCACATGAGCAGGGCGCCCAAGGGGTCGTGAGTGCCCGCGTAGCCGAGTTCGCCGAGGTCGAAGATCGCGATATCGGCGGCCTTGTCGGGCGCGATGAGGCCGATGTCGCCGCGCCCCAGCACCGCCGCGCTGCCGCGCGTGCCGAGCTCGAGGGCCGTCATCGGGGGCATGGCGTCGACGCCGGTGCCCACGCGGTGCACCAGCAGGGCCAGCTTCACCTCGTTCAGCATGCTGGAGCAGTCGTTGGAGGCGCTGCCGTCCACGGCGAGCCCCACGGGCACGCCGGCCGCGCGCAGCGCCGGCACGCGGCAGATGCCCGAGCCGAGCCGCAGGTTGGAGGTGGGGCAGTGCGCCACGCCCGTGCGCGTGCGACCGAGGAGGGCGATCTCGTCGTCGTCGAAGTGGATGCCGTGGGCGTACCACACGTCGGGGCCCAGCCAGCCGCACTGCTCCATGAAGGCGACCGGCCGCTGGCCGTAGATCTTCAAGCAGTAGTCGTTCTCGTCGCTGGTCTCGGCCACGTGGGTGTGCAGCCTGACCCCCAGCCTCCGCGCCAGCACCGCGACGCGCTCCATGAGCGTGGGGGTGACCGAGAAGGGCGAGCACGGCGCCAGGCTGAACCGGCACATCGACAGCTCGGACGGGTCGTGGTAGCGCTCCACCACACGCTCGCAGTCGCGCAGGATGTGATCCTCGTCCTGGACCACGTCGTCGGGCGGGAGGCCGCCCAGGGAGCGGCCGCGCGACATGGAGCCGCGCGTCGGGTGGAAGCGGATCCCGACCGCGGCGGCGGCGGCGATGGTCTCGTCGAGGATGGTGTCGGGCTGGCTCCGCGGGAAGAGGTAGTGGTGGTCGGCGGTCGTGGTGCAGCCGGTGAGGAGCAGCTCGCCCAGGCCCACGAGCGCGCCCACGCGGGCCGCCTCCACGTCCAGCTCGCGCCAGACCTCGTAGAGCTTCACCAGCCAGTCGAAGAGGGGGGACGAGGCCACCGCGGGCACGGCGCGGCTGAGGGTCTGGTAGAGGTGGTGGTGCGTGTTGATCAGGCCCGGGATCACGATCGCGCCCCGGCAGTCGATCACCTCGGCGCCGGCCGGAGCCTCCAGCCCCTCGCCGACGGCGACGATGCGCGGGCCGCGGCAGTGGACGTCGGCGTTCTGCAGCACGCGCCGGGCGTCGTCCATGGTGACGACGGCGCGGGCACCCCGGAGGAGCGTCTCGTGCATGCGGAGATCCCGGTGCAGGGGCTACGGGTTGGATTGTAGTGGCCGGCGCTGAAGCGGCAAGTCAGCGCCGCCCGCCGCGGGGCGGCGGCTCGACCACCCCACGGGACCGCGTGCGGCGCATGCCGCCCACGCCGTCCGGCGCCCCCGTGGGCTCGTGGGCGCCCAGGTCGGCCGGCGCACGCGAAGCCCCGCTCTCTTCCCGGGGCACGGGGGAAGGCGACGGCTCCGGAATCGACGGCGCGCTGGTGCCGGGCAGGGTCCGGGTGGGGTCGGCGGGCGCGGTCCCGGGGAAGGTGCGAGCGTCGTCGGGGAGCGGCACACGCGTGCCGGGCGTGGTCGGCTCGTCGTCGGAGAATGGCCCACCGGTCCCGGGCAGGGTCCCGGCGACGTCCGGCGCGCTGGTCCCGGGCAGGGTCCGCGCGGGGTCCGGCGGTGCTGCTGCTGGCCGCGTGCGGGAGGAGGTCCGGGGCGACAGCCGCGGCAGCGTCTGCGGGATGCGCTGCTGCGCGGGCGGGTCCGGCGCGGCGGACGGTGGCGGCGCGGCCGGGGGTTCGGGCGGCGGCGCCGCGGGGGGCGGCGCGGCGACCACGACGCGGCCCAGGGCGGTGCGCGAGTGTGGCGACTTCTGACCGGGGAGGCGGGCGGGCGCCGGCGCCACGTCCGGCAGCACCGGCGGCTCCTCGGGCGGCGGCGTCGGCGGCCGCGGCACGCGGACCCGCGAGGAGAGCTCGCTCGCCGGGATCGCCTCGACCGGCTCGACCACCACGTCGGCGGGGGTCGAAGCCGGCGGCACCGGCTCGTCCACGCGGAAGAGCGCCTGCAGCTCGTCAGTGAGGCGCTTCCGACGGGGCGCCTCGACCGGCGGGGACGGAACCGGCGGGGGCACCAGCAGCGCCTGCAGCTCGTCGGTGAGACGGCGCGGCCGCAGGCGGCTCACGGGCGCGGCCTCGGGCGCGGGGCGCGACCAGAGCCGGGGATCGATGCCGGCGTCGACCGCGCCCGGGACCTGGCGCGCGTCGCGTCGGTAGCGCACGTCGCCGAAGCACTGCTTGAGCTCCATGCAGAACTCGGCCATCGACTGCTGCCGCCGCGCCGGGTCCTTCTCGATGGCGCGCAGGATGAGCCGCTCGGCCGCGGGCGTGATCTCGGCGCCCTGGGGGGCGATCGCCGAGGGCGGCAAGGGCAGCTCCTGGATCTGCCGCGCCAGGATCTCGACCGCCGACTCGCCGTCGAACGGGACGCGCCCGGTCAGCAGCTCGTAGAAGAGGATGCCGAGCGCGTAGACGTCGGCGCGGTGATCCACGTCCTCGTCCGCGCGCGCCTGCTCCGGCGAGATGTACTGCGGCGTGCCGAAGATGGTTCCGGCCATGGTGCCGGAGCCGCCGGCATCGTCGACCTCGTGCACCTTCGCCACGCCGAAATCGAGCACCTTGACGAAGTCGAAGGTCTTCTCGGGCTCGACCACGAACTCGCCGGTGGCGGGGGCCCGGTAGACGAGGTCGCGGCGCCCGGGGCGCTGGATCAGCAGGATGTTCTCGGGCTTCAGGTCGCGGTGGACGATGCCCTTGGCGTGGGCCGCACCGAGCGCCAGCGCGATCTGGTTGACGATGTTGATGGATCGCAACAGCGGCAGCGGCGCGCTGCTCGCGACGAGGTTGTCGAGGGACTGCCCCTCGAGGTACTCCATCACGAAGTAGACGCCCCCCTCGGGGAGCACGCCGAAATCGGTGACGTCGACGATGTTGGGGTGCGAGATGTGCGAGGCGGCCTTGGCCTCGCGCAGGAACCGCTGCACCGCCTCCTCGTGGCGCGCGTAGCGCTCGTGGAGGATCTTCACCGCGACGGCCTTGTCGATGTACACGTGCGACGCGCGGTACACGACACCCATGCCGCCGCGCCCCAGCAGGCCGATGATGCGGTAGTTCCCGATGACGGTGCCGCAGCGGTCGTCCTGCCAGAGGAGCATGGAGCCGTCGCGCTCGCACCGCCCCTGACCCGGGGGGTAGGTCGTCAGGCACGACGGGCAGACCAACATGCGGTGATCGATTATTGATCCAGACCCGCCGTCGAGGCAATCGTTGCGGAGGAAGCGTGGCTGACGGACGTCACCTACCGCCGCCGGCGCCGCGGCCCGAGGGCGAGGAGGGCGAGGAGGGCGAGCGAGGCCCCGTCGCCGGAGGAGGCGCTGCGGCAGCCGCAGTCCCCCTTGGGCGTCTCGGGTGGCGTGCCGCCGTCGCCGACCGGCGGCTGGCCGCCGTCCGGCAGCTCGGGGACACAGCTCCCCTCGAAGCACACGCCGGCGCTGCACGGGGTGCCGTCCGCGGCGTCGGTGTAGGCGGTGCACGTCTCGGGGTTGTTGGGCCGGGCGCACAGGCCCACCGCCACGCACCGGTTGGCCTCCAGGTCCTGGTAGGTGCGGCACTCGGTGGAGAGGGCACCGCAGATGACGGTCAGGCAGGCCGGGTCGTCGTGCGTGGGCGGGAACTGGCTGCAGCCGCCGGCCCGGTCGCACGCCTTGCAGGTGTCGCACAACGCGTCGGGGCCGGGGAACGCGCACGCCCCGTCGGCGTCGCACGAGCCCGCGCAGAGCCCCTCGCCCGTACAGTCGCCGTCCGGATCTGCGCCGACCGGCGAGCGGCAGATGCCGTCGAGCGGCGCGCCCGGCACGGCGGGCCAGTCGCACCGCTGGCACGCGCCGCCGCAGGTGCTCAGGCAGCAGATGCCGTCGACGCAGTGGCCCGACTCGCACTCGGCGTCGCGGGTGCAGGCGGAGCCGGGGAGGCGCCGCTGGCCGCAGCTGCCGTTGTCGCAGAAGGCCTCGGGCGTGCACGCCGTGTCGTTCGTGCACGAGGTGGGACAGGCGGGCGTGGCGCACAGGTAGGGGGTGCACTCGACGGAGCCGGGGTCGGCGCAGTTGCCGTGGCCGTCGCAGGCCCACGCCCGGTGCAGCGTGGTCGGGCCCGTGCAGGTGGCCGGCGTGCCGCAGGCCGTGGTGGCGTCGGGATACGCGCACAGCCCGCCCGCGCCGCACGAGGCCTTGCACGCGCCGGTCCCGGGGCACATGAAGCGCGGGTCGCTCCCGTTCGGCGCCGGCGAGCAGGAGCCGACGGAGCCCGCCTTGTTGCAGATCATGCAGGCGCTGTCGCACTGCATGTCGCAGCAGACGCCGTCGTAGCAGTTCCCCGAGGCGCACGAGGCCGACGAGCCGCACGACGCACCCAGGGGCTGGAGGCCCAGGCACGCGCCGAAGATGCAGTGGCGACCCGTGGCGCAGTCCGTGTCGGTGGTGCACCACGTCGGGCAGGTGATGGCGGTGCCGTTGCAGACGTACGGCGAGCAGCTGGGGTCCCCGGCGAAGCCCACCGCGGCGGGCACGCACACGCCCGGGGACGCGACGGAGTTGCACACGTCGCACGCCTGGCTGCACGGGGAGTCGCAGCAGACGCCGTCCACGCACAGGCTCGACTTGCAGTCGGTGCCGTCGTTGCAGGTGGCGCCGAGGGGCTTGCGCGAGACGCACAGGCCGCCGGTGCAGGTGTACCCGGGGGCGCACTGGGCGGCCGAGGTGCACGAGGTGGGGCAGGTGGCGGAGCTTCCCGAGCAGACGAAGGGATCACACGTGGGGGTCCCCGCCGTGCCCGCCGCCATGAGCTGGCAGGACCCCTCGTGGCTCGGCATGGCGCAGGTGTCGCACTGCCCGCCGCAGGCGGTGTCGCAGCAGTACGAGTCGACGCAATGCCCCTGGGTGCACTGGCGGTCGCGGGAGCAGATCGATCCGTTCGGCAGGGTCGCGAGGCACTGCCCCGACAGATCGCAGTAGTAGCCCGAGGCGCAGCCGCTGTCGGCGGTGCAATTGCCGGGGCAGTCGGCGCTGGTGCCGTTGCAGACGCGTGGCGAGCACGATGGGTTCTGTCCGGCGTTGCCGGCGCCGAGGACCGTGCAGAGGCCGTTGGCCGAGGCGCCGAGCGCGAACGAGCACACGTCGCAGCCGCCCGAGCACGGCGAGTCGCAGCACCTCCCGTCGGTGCAGAAGCCAGTCACGCACTGGTTGGAGGTGGTGCACACGGTCCCGGTCGCCAGCCTCGGCACGCACGCCGACCCATTGCAGTAGTTGCCCGTCGAGCAGGCCGCGTCGGTGGTGCAGCTCGTGGGGCACGAGGCGGAGAGGCCGGAGCAGACGTAGGTGCCGCAGCCCGGCGGCCGGCCGCCGCTCCCCGGCGCGAGGTAGTTGCACTGCCCCAGCCGGCCCGTCAGGTTGCACCCCTGGCAGGTCCCGGCGCAGGCCGAGTCGCAGCAGACATCGTCCTTGCAGATGTTCGAGATGCACTCATTCCCCAAGGTGCACGTGGTGCCCAGCGCCAGCTTGGGGACGCAGGTATTGCCGCTGCAGTAGTAGCCGGTGGCGCAGCCGGCGTCGGTGCTGCACGTTCCCGGGCAGGTTCCGGGGGATCCGGAGCAGACGTAGGGGGAGCAGGACGGGTTGCCCGCCCCGCCCTGGGCGACCGGCGTGCAGGTGCCCGGGGTCGCGTTGCAGACGTCGCAGCCCCCATCGCAGGCGGTGTCGCAGCAGTAGCCGTCGACGCAGTTACCGCTCGCGCACTCGCGGCAGCCCGCCACCGCGCAGTCGCTCACGAGGTTGCACGACTGCCCCTGGGCCCGCCGCGCCCGGCACGAGCCGTCCCCCCCGCAGTAGAAAGCGGCGCCGCACGCGGAGTCGTCGGTGCAGCTGGTGGGGCAGCTCCCGTTGGTCCCGTCGCACAGGTACGGCGAGCAGGACGGGTTCTGCCCCGCGTCCCCGGCGCTGAGCACGGTGCAGGTGCCGTCGGCGGGCGCGCCGAGGGCGGCGGTGCAGACGTCGCACCCGCCCGCGCAGGCGGCGTCGCAGCAGACACCGTTGGCGCAGAAGGTCGAGTTGCAGTTCTCGCCACTCGAGCACGCCGACCCGATCGGCTGCTTGGGCATGCACTGGGTGCCGTTGCACAGGTAGCCGGGCGCGCAGTCGGCATCGGTGCCGCAGCTCGTGGGGCAGCTCCCGCTCCCTCCGCTGCACACGTACGGGGAGCAGCTGGGGCTGCCCAGGCTCCCGTGGGCCGTGAAGACGCAGTAGCCCGGGTTGACGCACTGATCGCACGGCCCGTTGCAGGCGGCGTTGCAGCACATGCCGTCCGCGCAGAACCCGGAGGCGCACAGGGTCCCGTTGGTGCCGCACGGCTGCCCGTTCACCAGCTTGCAGGCGCCCAACGCGTCGCACATGTAGTTGCCCGTGCAGGTGTCGGAGTCCGGCGCGTTGGTCACCGTGGAGCACACGCCAGGGGTGCCGGGGCTCCCCAGGTTGCACGCCTGGCAGGGGCCGCAGCTCGCGCTCTCGCAGCACGCGCCGTCGACGCAGTTGAAGGTCTCGCACTGGCTCCCCGCTATGCACGGGCCGCCGCGCGTGTGGTACTCCCAGGTGTCGCCGTAATAGGTCCCGATGCCGTTCCAGCCACCGAACATGACGATCCGCCGCCGGGCGCTGTCGAAGGCCACGGCGTGGCGGTTCCTTCCCGTTGGCGCCGTGGGCGGCGTGCGCTGGGCCCAGGTCGATGTCGCCGACGCGAACTCCCAGGTGTCCGAATTCAGGGCGCCGCCGAAGAGGACGGTCTGGCCGCGGAAGCTGTCATGGGCCATCGCGAGGGAGTCGCGCGCCGACGGGCCCGGGTTGGAGAGGGTCCACGCGGTGCCGTCCCAGAGCCACGTGTTGCCCCAGGTCCCCCAGCTCGTGCCGTCGCTCCCCTCCCCGCCGAAGAGCACCGTGCGTTGGAGGGTGGCGTCATACGCCATCCCGTACAGGTCCAGGTAGTAGGTATGATTCGCCTTTTGGGACCAGGCGGACCCGTTCCACTCCCAGGTGTCGTTGTTGTACTTGGTCGAGCTGCCCTGGTAGAAGATCCCGCCATAGAACACGGTAACTCCGCGCGCGCTGTCGTAAGCGAGCGCGTGGTTCCAGCGCTCTTTCGGGCCGATGTTCCCCTTCGAGGTCCAGGTGGTTCCGTTGTACTCCCAGGTATCCTGGTAGCCGACGTCGGGCGCCGACTCACCGCCCTGGAGCACGGTCACGTGGCGGGCGCTGTCGTAGGCCATGCCGAACGCGTAGCGGACGCCGGGCGAAGTTCCGGGAGTGCGCTGCGTCCAGTCGGTACCGTCCCACTCCCAGGTGTCGGTCCGCGCGGTCCCGCCGTTGCCGCCGAACAGCACGCTGACGCCCCGGAAGCTGTCGTAGACCAGGCCGTGGCCGTAGCGCGCGGGCGGCACGTGCGCGGGGTTCTTCTGCTCCCAGACCACGTTCTCGATGGCGGGGTCGAGCAGCACGGGGAAGGTCAGGCCGTTCGTGTCGAGGCGCACCGCCAGCACGCCGTCGGTGAAGCTCAGCTCCGCGTCGCGGCGCGCGCCGCGCGCGTCGAGGGCGAACGGCCGCGGGACGCGCAGGCGGCCGGTGCCGCCGCGATCGGCGAAGAGCAGCGCGCCCGAGGGCTCCCACTTCGTCTGGGGCAGCTCCTGCGGCAGCTCCACGCGCCAGCGGAACTCGCTCGGCGCCTGGCGGCTGCCGAGGAGGAAGAAGACCTCCACGCGCTCGGGGGTGCTCACGTAGAGGGCGTCGGTGGCGGGGTATGCGCCGCGGAAGACCACGCGGCCGGCGTCGAGCGCCGCGGACGCGGGGAGGGCACCTTCGGGCTGCAGGCGCAGGGTGTGGAGCTCGCTGCGGCCGATGCCGACCTCCCAGACGCCGTCGGCACGGCCGGGGAGCCGGGCCCCGACCTCGAAGCGATTGCCCATGCGACCACTGCGCCACCCGGGGGAGACGAGGCGGTTGCCCTCGGGCTCCCAGGCGGACGCGAGCGGGCGCAGCCGCTCGGCCAGATCGGCGTCGCCGCTGACCAGCGCCTCGGCCCGGCCGGTCGGTGCGGCCTCGGTGCAGCCGAGGCTGCCCGCCAGCCCCAGGAGAAGCGCGCAAGCTGCACCCTTGCATCCTGCAAGTCGCGTCATGCATTCACTCCCCACGGGATCTTCTCTCGGCGACACGCTCGCCGTCAAGGCGTCGCCGCCTGTGGACCAACGAGGGCGTTCCGGAGCCCGTGACCGCGAGGTGCGCGGCGGGCGCCGTCCGGCTGCCGAATGTGGTGAAAGCGCTGTCACGAGGGAGGCATGGGCTTCTTTCGCCGGCGGCACGCGGCCAGGGCGGCCGCGACCAGCATCACCAGGAGGCCACCGGGCGGTGCCGTGCTGGCGCCGCAGCCGCAGTTGGCCTTGGGCGTCTCCGGCGTCGTGCCGCCGTCGCTGCCGGGCGGGAGGCCGCCGTCCGGAAGCTCGGCGACGCAGCTCCCGGCATAGCAGACCCCGTCGGTGCACCCGGTTCCGTCCGCCAGGTCCGTGTACGCGGTGCAGGTCGCGGGGTCGTTGGGCCGGGCGCACAGGCCCACCGCCCCGCACCTGTCGGCCTCGAGGTCGGGGTAGGTGCGGCACTCGGTCGAGAGCGCCCCGCAGGCGATGCTCAGGCAGGCGGGGTCGTCGCCCGAGGTCGGGAACTGGTTGCACGCGCCGCTGCGGTTGCACGCCTTGCACGTGTCGCAGAGAACGTCGGGCCCCGGGTAGCTGCAGGTGAAGTCCGCCGCGCAGGCGCCGGCGCACAGCCCGTCGCCCGCGCAGTCGACGTCCGGATCCTCGCCCACCGGCGCACGGCAGACGCCGTCGAGGACGCCGCCCGGCGTCGGCGGCCGATCGCACCGCTGGCACGTGCCGTCGCAGGCGGAGTCGCAGCACACGCCGTCGACGCAGTAGCCCGAGGCACACTCGTCCTCCGTGGTGCACGCCGCGCCGAGGGCGCGCCGCTCGCCGCAGGAGCCGTTGTCGCAGTAGCTCCCCGAGGCGCACACGCTGTCGTCGATACAGGACGTGGGGCACGTCGGCGTGCTGCACAGGTACGGGGCACAGTCGACGCTGCCTTGGTCGGCGCAGGCGCCGTTCCCGTTGCACGCGAAGGCGCGGTGCAGGACGGTCGAGCTCGAGCAGACCGCGGCCGCGCCGCACGGCTTGGTGGTATCGGGGTAGACGCACAGGCCGCCCGTGCCGCAGATGGCCTTGCACGGCCCCGATCCGGGGCACAGGCCGCGCGGGTCGGTGCCGGCGGCGGCGGGAGAGCAGGCGCCGACCAGCCCGGTGAGGTTGCAGACCGAGCAGGCGCCGTCGCACTTCATGTCGCAGCAGACGCCGTCGTAGCAGTTGCCCGACACGCACTCCGCCGCCGACCCGCACGGGGCGGCGATGGGCTTGAGGGACAGGCAAGCGCCGAAGAGGCAGTGGAGACCCGACGTGCAGTCGAGGTCGGAGGCACAGAAGGTGGGACAGGTGGTCGCCGTGCCGTTGCACACATAGGGGCTGCAACTCGGCGAGCCGGGGGAGCCCACCGGGGACGGCACGCAGCTTCCCTCGGAGCCGGCCCTGTTGCACACGTCGCACGGAAGGTTGCACGCCGAGGCGCAGCAGACGCCGTCGACGCAGCTGTTCGACCAGCACTGGGCCGCATCGGTGCAGGCGACGCCGTTGGGCTGGCGGCCGTAGCACGCTCCGCCGCTGCAGTAGGCGCCCGTCGCGCACTGGCTGGTGTCCGTGCAGGAGCTCGGGCAGTCGGGCGTCACCCCATCGCACACGTAGGGCCGGCAGGAGGGTGCTCCCGCCGCGCCTTGCGCCATGAGGCTGCAGGTCCCCTCGGCGGCCGCGAGGTTGCACGCATTGCACGCGCCGTCGCAGACCGTGTCGCAGCAGTAGCTGTCCATGCAGTGTCCCGAGGAGCACTGCCGATCACGCGAGCACACGGCACCGTTGGGCTGCCGGGCCGAGCACACGCCGGCGTTGCAGAAGTCCGCCGGAGCGCAGTCGGTATCGAAGAGGCAGCCGCTGGGGCAGGCCGCGCTCGCGCCGTCGCACACGTACGGCACGCAGCTCGGCGTGCCCGCCGAGCCTTGCGCCACCAGTTTACACGTGCCCGCCGTGGACGCACACTCGTCGCACGCGCCGCCGCAGGCCGTGTTGCAGCAGTACCCGTCGCTGCAATGGGCCGAGCTGCACATGACGTCGCGGGTGCACGGCTGGCCATTCGGGAGCGGGGCGACGCACAGGCCTCCCTGGCAGAAGCTCCCGGGGGCGCAGGCGCCGTCCCCGCTGCACGTGGTGGGGCAGGAAGGCGAGACCCCATCGCAGAGGTAGGGCGAGCACGAGGGCGAGCCTGGCTGGCCGGTCGCCACGGGGGTGCACTTTCCCACCAGCAGATCGCAGCGGTCACAGGCGCCCGCGCACGCCCCGTCGCAGCAGTACCCGTCCGCGCAGTTGCCCGAGGCGCACTCGTGCGGCGCCGCGCAGGCGGTGCCGTTCGGGTGCCGGCCCGTGCACGTGCCACCCGCGCAGTACGAGGTCGCGGTGCAGTTGGCGTCGCTGGTGCAGGTGGTCGGACACGCGGCCGCGGTGCCGTCGCAGACATATGGCGCGCAGCTCGGTGACCCGGCTCCGCCCGCGGTCACCACGGCGCAGGTCCCTGGCGACGCATTGCAGGCGTCGCAGCCACCGGCACACGCGGTGTTGCAGCAGTAGCCGTCGGCGCAGAAGCCCGACACGCACGCGTTGGGCGCGGTGCACGGGCTCCCGGTGGCCTGCTTGGGCTGGCACGCGAGCCCATCGCAGTAGTACCCGGCCGCGCAGTTCACGTCCGAGGCGCAGGTCGTCGGACACGACACCTGCGCGCCGTTGCACAGGTAGGGGGTGCAGCTCGGCGAGCCCGCCGAGCCGCCGGCCGCGACCGTGCACGACCCCGCGATCGCGGCGCAGGTGTCGCAGGCGTTCCCGCAGGCCGTCTCGCAACAGTACCCGTCCACGCAGGAGTTCGACGTGCACTCGCTCGCCTCGCTGCATGCGGAGCCGGTCGACTTCTTGCCGAAGCACGTGCCGCCCGAGCAGAACGAGGTCGCGACGCACTGGCCGTTGGTGGTGCAGGAGGTGGGACAGCCGGTCGAAGTCCCGTCGCACAGGTAGGGGGCGCACGACGGCGATCCGGCCGCACCCACCGGGACGACGGTGCAGGCCCCGGCGAAACCGGCCAGGTTGCACGCATCGCACGCGCCCGTGCAGGCGGTGTCGCAGCACACGCCGTCGACGCAGAAGCCGGACTGGCACTGGCGCGACCGGGTGCAGGTGGCCCCGTCCGTGAGCACTGCCGTGCAGGTGCCGGCGTTGCAGAAGAACCCCGTGGCGCAGCCAGCGTCGTCGCCGCAGGTCGCGGGGCACGTGGGGCTGGCGCCACTGCAGAGGTAGGGGGAGCAGGAGGGCGAGCCGGCAGCGCCCGCGGAGGCATTGGTGCAGGTTCCGGGTGTGGCGTTGCAGACGTCGCACGCGCCCGCGCAGGTGGTGTCGCAGCAGAACCCGTCGCCGCAGGAGCCCGAGGCGCACTGAGCGCTCCGGGTGCAGGCTTGCCCCTGGGTGAGGGCCGGGACGCAGGCCGTGCCGTTGCAGTAGTTGCCGGGCGAGCACTGGGAGTCCTGGGAACAGCTCGTCGGGCACGTGGCGGTCCCGGTCGCGCACAGGTACGGCGCGCAGGTGGGGTTGCCGATGAAGCCGCCGGGCGTGGTGCACGTGCCCGGGGTCACGTTGCAGAGATCGCACGGCCCCACGCAGGCCGCGTTGCAGCAGTAGCCGTCGGCGCAGTACCCCGACTGGCACTGGTTGGCCCCGCCGCACACCTGTCCGGTCGACTTCTTGGCCACGCACGCGGTGCCGTTGCAGTAGAAGCCCGCACCGCACTGGGCATCGGTGGTGCACCCGCCGGGACAGGTCGTGCTCGTGCCATTGCATAGATACGGCGAGCACGAGGGGGAGCCCGCGGACCCGGTCGGCGCCGGGGTGCAGGTCCCCGGCGTCGCGTTGCACACGTCGCAGGACGCCGAGCACGCCGTGTTGCAGCAGTAGCCGTCGACGCAGCTTCCGGAGGCGCACGCCGCGCTACGCGTGCACGGCGAGCCCGCGGACAGCGTCGGCACGCAGGTCGCCCCGTCGCAGAAGTTGCCGGTGGAGCACCCGGCGTCGCTCGAGCACGTGGACGGGCACGCCGCGCTGCTGCCGCCGCACAGGTAGGGAGCGCAGCTCGGGCTGCCGGTCCCGCCCGCCCCCACGAGCGTGCAGGTGCCCGCCGTGGCGTTGCATACGTCACACGCCCCGTTGCAGGCCGCATTGCAGCAGTACCCATCGACGCAGAACCCGGAGATGCACTGGTTGGCCGCGGTGCAGCTCTGGCCGTTGCCCTGCTTGGAGACGCAGGAGCCGCTCGCGCAGTAGTCGCCCGCGATGCAGCCGCTGTCCCCGGTGCAGGTCGTCGGGCAGTTGGCGCTGGTCCCGCTGCAGACGTAGGGCGAGCACGAGGGATTGGCGCCGGCGTTGCCCGCGGCCACGATGGTGCACGTCCCCTGGCTCCCGCCGACGTCGCAGCGATCGCAGCCACCCGCGCAGTCGCTGTTGCAGCAATAGCCGTCGACGCACTTGTTGGACTGGCACTGGTTCGCCGCCGTGCAGATGGCACCGTTCGCCTTCTTGGACACGCACAGATTGCTCGCGCAGTAGTCGCCCGAGACGCAGTTCGCGTCGCTCGTGCAGGACGTCGGGCACGAGGCGTTGGTCCCGTTGCAGAGGTACGGGCTGCACGACGGCGTGCCGGGCGAGCCGGCCGCGACCACCGTGCACGTGCCCGGTGTCGCGCTGCAGGTCTGGCAGGCCGAGGTGCAGGCCGTCGCGCAGCAGACGTTCCCGACGCAGTAGTCGCTCGAACACTGACGCGTCCGCGAGCACGCCGACCCGCTCGCGAGCGCCGCCACGCAGGTCCCCGAGTTGCAGAAGTAGCCCGTCGCGCAGTCGGTGTCCGCGCTGCACGTCGCGGGGCACGCCGGTGACGCGCCGTTGCACAGGTACGGCGAGCACGCGGGGTTCGCCCCCGCCGAGCCCGCGCTCACCACGGTGCAGGTGCCGGCCGTGGCGCTGCACACGTCGCAGCCGCCCCCGCAGGGGGTGTTGCAGCAGTAGCCGTCGACGCAGAAGCCGGTCGCGCACTGCCGGTTGCGGGCGCACGCCGACCCCTGGCCGAGCGCCACCACGCAGGTCGACCCGTTGCAGTAGTCGGCCGCCACGCAGTTCGCGTCGCTCGTGCACGAGGACGGGCACGAGGCGTTCGTGCCGTCGCACACGTAGGGCGAGCACGACGGGTTCGCCCCGGCCGAGCCCGCGCCCACCACGGTGCAGCTCCCGGCGCTCACGTTGCAGACGTCGCAGCCCCCGCCG
>JACRCY010000586.1 GCA_016218785.1 Deltaproteobacteria bacterium | reverse complement strand
GGCGCTCTCGCCCCGCGAGACCGAGGTGCTGCGTCTCCTGGCGCGAGGGCGCTCGTTCAAGGAGATCGCCACGCTCCTCGGTGTCGGCGTGCGGACCGTCGTGACCTACCGGCACCACCTCACCCGGAAGCTCGGCGCGACCTCGCTCGCCGACCTCGTCCGCTACGCCGTGAGGCACGGCCTCGCGCCCCGCTCCTGAGCCAGGGCCGGCCGCCGCGGCCCCCGCCGGTCGCGGCCCCCGCCGGTCGCCGGCATCCGTGATTTCACGGATGCGGCATCCGTGATCTACCGGATTGCGGGCCGGGCCGCGACGGGCGTAGCGTGGCGGCGTGCCCGTCGGGAGTGGAGGGAGTCATCGCAGTCTCGTCCCCCGTTCGGTACATGTCCCAAAAGCCCGGTACGGGGTCCGGGAAGCGCGGTACAGGGGTCTCCAGGCCACACCTAGGGCCCGCGCATGCGTGGTCCACGCCCGGACATGGGCCACTCTCGGCCCGGGACGCGGGCCCCGGGGCCCCGGATGGGGCGTACGTGACGTAGGTACTTGATTGCCGCCGCCGGCGGCGCCTGCTCGAAAGGGAGTATGACCATGGCGAGAGTCGACCTCTGGTACAAGCTGCAGAAGCTCCTCAAGTTCCTGCTCGCGACGCTCGACCCGCGGATCTTCACGCTGCTCACGCGCCGCGGCTTCAAGAACCAGACGCGGCGCGAGGGCTGGGCGCTCTTCATGAAGGCCGGAGGCCAGCACGTCGACCTGCTCCTGGCGCAGCCAGGCGACGGCTCGCCCGGCGACCAGGTCGGGCGCATCGACGACTTCGAGAACGAGTGGTTCGACGTGGTGGACGCGGCGCTGGCGAATCACTTCCCCGAGCTGCGCCAGCAGGTCTTCCTGAACCTGCACAAGAGCAGCGGCCCGGAGGTGGTGCTGACCGTCGAGACCCTGCTCGCGCGCGTCGCGGGCCTCGAGCGCCTCGGCGATCCTGGGCGCGCCGCGCTCGAGTTGCTGGCCGAGCGCGGCTTCACCGCCGAGGTGCGGCAGCGCGGCCGCGCGCTGATCGAGCAGGTGACCGGGCCCGAGGTGGCGGTCCTCCCCACGCCCGACCTGGTCGCCGAGGCCGAGCGCCAGGTGGCCGAGGACCAGGCGTGGGCCTTCTACCTCGAGTGGGCCAAGACCGCGCGCACCGTGGTCCGGCGCAAGGACCTGCGCATCAAGCTGGGTATCTCCACCGCGACCCGCGCCGAGGAGCCCGAGGAGCCGATCGAGCCGGAGCCGCCCGCGCCCGCGCCGCTGCCGCCGGTCCCCGGCCCCGGCTAGACACCCCCGCGCGCGGGCGGTAGCCTGGGCGAGGTGCAGCATGGAGCACGGGCCGGCGCCCATCGAGATCGGCCACCGGGCCACTGGCGGCCGGCTGGCGCAGGGCTGCGCGGTCCTCTCCGGCGGCGTGGCCCTGATCGCCGGCCTGGGCTGGCTGCTCGACCAGTGGCGGTTCGCGACCTTCGGGCCGGACTACATCCCCATGGCGCCGCTGACCGCGTGGCTGCTCGTGCTCCTGGGCGCGGCCGTGCTGCTGCGGGCCCGCTGGCCCGCGCGGGCGGTGACGCGCGCCTTGGGGCTCGTCGCGGTCATCGCGGTCGCGCTCTGCTGCGCCTGGGCCCTGGCCGCACTGCGCCGCGGCGCCGCCATCCCGCTCGAGCAGCGGCTCGCGCCGGTCGTGGAGCAGGTCCGCGGCATCCCGGTGGGCCGCATGTCGCCGCTGACGGCGATCACCTTCCTCGCGGCGGCGCTGGCGCTGCTGCTCACCTTGGGTCCGTTCGCGGAGCGCCGGCTCTGGCGGCGCCTCGGCGCCGGGTTCGGCGCCGCGACCCTCGCGATCGGCTCGGTCGTGATCGTGAGCTACGCCGCCGACGCGCCGCTGCTCTACGGCACCGGGACCGTGCCCATGGCCTTGACGACCGCCATCGCCTTCGTCGCGCTGGCCGCGGGGCTGCTGCTCGTGACCGGGGCCGCCGACTGGTGGGCGGGCGCCCTCCCGCGCCGGCTCATCGCGCTGCTCGGTGCGCTGGTCCTGGCCCTCGTGGTCGGGGGCACCTGGCTGTACCGGAGCCAACGGGGGAGCCACCAGCGCGAAGCCGCCCACGGGCTCCAGGCCATCCTGCGGTTGAAGGCGGACCAGATCGCCGCCTGGCGGGCCGAGCGGCTCGGCGACGCGGCGGTGCTGATGGACAGCCCGTTTCTAGCCGAGGCGGTACCGCGATGGCTGGAGACGGCGGACCCCGCGGCCCGGGAGCGGCTGCAGGACCGCTTCCGCGCCACGCAGCAAGCCCGTCGCTACCACGACGTGCTCCTCGTGGACGGCGGCGGTCAGGTGCGGCTCAGCGTGCGCGGCGGCCCTTCACCGCTGCCCGCGGACACGCTGGCGGCCCTGGCCCGCGCCCGGCGTGAGCGGCAGCCCGTGCTCGCCGACCTGCACGCGGGCCCGGCCGGGGGGTCGCCCCAGCTCGACGTGGTCGTGCCCCTCCGGGCCGACGGCGGCGGCGCGGCCGCGGGGCAGGCTGCGCTCGTCCTGCGGGTCGACGCCCGCGCGTCGCTCTATCCCCTGGTCCAGGCCTGGCCCGTCTCCAGCCCCACCGCGGAGGCGCTGCTCGTGCGCCGGGATGGCGACCACGTGCGTTACCTCAGCGACCTCCGGCACGGGCGCGGCGCGGCGCTCGCGCTGCGCGTGCCCGTGACCCGCGTGGACATGCCCGTGGTGATGGCCGTCCGGGGGCGGCAGGGCGCCGTGCTGGGCCGGGACTACCGCGGGGTGAAGGTGCTGGCCGTCATGACGGCCGTCCCCGACTCGCCGTGGTTCCTCGTGGCCAAGGTGGACCAGGAGGAGGTCTTCGCGCCCCTGCGCCAGCGCGCCTGGACCACGGGCGTCATCGTGGCCCTGCTGATCCTGGCGGCGACGCTCGCCGTCGGGGTCTCGTGGCAGCAGCAGTCGGCGAGGTCGCTGCAGCATGAGCTCCAAGCCGAGCGCGCGCGCAAGACGCTCGCCGAGCGCATCGCCCATCTCACCCGGTACGCCAACGACATCATCCTGTTCACGGACGATGACTGGCGCATCCTCGAGGCCAACGACCGGGCGGTGGCCGCCTACGGCTGCACTCACGACGAGCTGCGGCGCCTGACCCTGCGCGACCTGCGCGCGCCGGAGGGCCGGGACGCGTTCGACCGCGACGCCCGGCAAGTGGCCGAGCAGGACGGCCTGCTCGTGGAGACGGTCCATCGGCGCCGCGACGGCTCGACCTTCCCCGTCGAATCCAGCATGCGCACCGTCGAGCTGGACGGCGCTCGCTTTCACCAGGCCATCGTCCGCGACATCGGCGAGCGACGGCAGGCCGAGGCGCGCCTCCGGCGGCTGAACCGGGCGCTGCGGACGATCAGCCAGTGCAACCAGGTCCTGGTGCGCGCCACCGACGAGGCCGCGCTGCTGCACGCGATCTGCCGGACCATGGTCGAGGTCGGCGGGTACCGCATGAGCTGGGTCGGGTACGCAGAGACGGACGAGGGGAAGACCGTCCGCGCCGTGGCGCAGGCGGGGTTCGCGGCGGGCTACCTCGAGGCGGTCCGGATCAGCTGGGCCGACACCGAGCGCGGCCGCGGCCCCACGGGCCGGGCGATCCGGGAGGGCGCGCCGGCGCTGGCCCGCGACCTCCTCGCCGATCCCGCGTGCGCGCCCTGGCGGGCCGAGGCCGAGCGGTGCGGCTACCGCTCGTCGGGCGCCTTCCCGCTCGTGGCCGAGGGGCGGGCCTTCGGGGCGCTCATGGTCTACGCGACCGAGCCCGACGCCTTCGACGACGACGAGGTCAAGCTGCTCGTCGAGCTGGCCGACGACCTCGCCTTCGGCATCGCCAGCCTGCGCGCCCGGGCGGAGCGCGCCGGCATGCAGGCGCAGCTCGTGGTGGCCGACCGCATGGCCTCGGTGGGCACCCTGGCGGCCGGGGTGGCGCACGAGATCAACAACCCGCTGGCCTACGTGGTCTCCAACCTCGACTTCCTCGGCCACGAGATCGCCGCGCTGGGCGCCGGGCTGCCCGCCGGCCGGCTCGACGACGTGACCGAGGCGCTGCGCGACGCCAGCGAGGGCGCCGGGCGCGTGCGGCGCATCGTGCGCGACCTGCGGATCTTCTCGCGCGCCGACGAGGTACGGCGCGGCCCGGTCGAGCTGCGCCCGGTGCTGGAGTCGTGCCTGAGCATGGCCTGGAACGAGATCCGGCACCGCGCCCACCTGGTGAAGGACTACGGTGAGGCGCCCCTGGTGGAGGCCAGCGAATCGCGCCTGGGACAGGTGTTCCTGAACCTCATCGTGAACGCGGCGCACGCGATCCCGGTGGGTGATGCGGACCGCAACCAGATCCGCATCGTCACCAGGACCGACGCGGCGGGCCGCGCCGTCGTGGAGGTGCGCGACACCGGTACCGGCATCGCCCCCGCGCACCGCGCCCGCATCTTCGATCCCTTCTTCCCCACCACGCCCGCGGGCGTGGGCACGGGCCTCGGCCTCAGCATCTGCAGCACCATCGTCGCGGCCCTGGGCGGGGAGATCGGCCTGGAGTCCGCGGTCGGCCAGGGGAGCACCTTCACCGTCACGCTGCCGGCGGCCAGCGGGCCCCCGACCGAGCCGGCCGGGCCCCCGGCCGCGCCCCGCCCGGGCCGCCGCGGCCGCGTCCTCGTGCTCGACGACGAGCCCAGCGTCGGCGCGGCCATCCGCCGCAGCCTGGCGTGCGACCACGAGGTCGTGGTGCTGACGGACGGGCGCCAGGCGCTGGCGCGCCTGGAAGCCGGCGAGACCTTCGACGCCATCATCTGCGACCTCATGATGCCGGAGATGACGGGGATGGAGTTCCACGCGGCGCTGTGCCAGCGCCGGCCCGACCTGGTGCCACGCGTCATCCTGCTCACGGCCGGCGCGTTCACGCCGGGCGCGCGCGAGTTCCTGGAGCGCGCGACCAACCCGAGGATCGAGAAGCCGTTCGACGCGGACGAGCTGCGGGCGCTGGTGCGCACCGTGGTGGGCTGACGCGCGCGAGGCCGAGCAGGTCGCCGGCGCACGCCGCGTGGCGGTGTCGGCAGATTCTCACGCACCTCGGGCTGCCCACCGACCTACCGGTACCCGCGCCGGCACGCCGCCCCGCGCGGCGCGGGTGGGACGACCCCCGTCTGCCCGCACTACCCCGGCGGCGGGGCCGCGCGCGTCCTGTCGACCGCGCGTCGGCCTCCTGCGAGCCGTCTCGGGACCGGCCCCTGCGCCCGCGTCCCCCTGACTACACCGCCCCCTCCCGGGAAAACCGCTTCATGCTTACACCCGTTCTCAAGGCGCTCGACAGCCTTCTCCAAGTCCGCTGCGTACCGCGCGAAATCCAGCGTTCGCTGCAAGCAAGAGTCTCGCTGCATGAACTTGAAGTACCGCTCAGGGTGGGGCAGCACTTGCGGCGCCACTGCCCCCAGGTAGTGTTGGAAGTCACGCCCCACGGCCGTTCGCCCTCGCCTCGAGATCCCCCAAGATGCTCTCGATCTGCTCGGTCGCCGCCCGGAGGTCCTCGGCGATCTCCCGGGCGAGGACGTGTGGGGCTGGCAAGCTCGCGGAATCCTCCAGACTCTCGTCGCGCAACCAGAAGAGGTCGAGGCTCACCTTGTCGCGGGCGACGAGCTCCTCGTAGGAGTAGGGTCGCCAGTGGCCCTCGGGCGTCTTCTCCGACCAGGTCGCCTTGCGCTTCTGCCGCTCGCCAGGGCGGTAGCACGCGACGAACTCATCGAGGTCGGCGCGGGTGAGCTGGTTCTGGTGCAGCGTGAAGTGGATGTTTGTGCGCAGGTCGTAGACCCAGAGGGTCCTCGTCCACGGGGTCTTGCTGCCGGGCTTGCGGTCGAAAAAGAGGACGTTCGCCTTCACGCCCTGGGCGTAGAAGATGCCCGTCGGTAGCCGCAGGAGCGTGTGGACCTCGCACTCGTGCAGGAGCTTGCGGCGGATGGTCTCGCCGGCGCCGCCCTCGAAGAGTACGTTGTCGGGCACGACGACGGCCGCGCGGCCGTGGATCTTGAGCAGCGACTTGACGTGCTGGACGAAGTTGAGCTGCTTGTTCGACGTCGTGGTCCAGAAGTCGGGTCGGTTGTAGGTCAGCGTCTGGCGGTCGGTGTCGCCGTCCTCGTTGACCACCGTGATCGACGACTTCTTGCCGAAGGGCGGGTTCGTCAGCACCACGTCCGTGTGGTCGGCGGGCTCGCTGCGGAGCGAGTCGTCCTCGGCGATGGGCGAGGCCTTCGAGTCGTCGTCCGGCCCGATGCCGTGGAGGAACAGGTTCATCGCGCACAGGCGGGCGACCCCGGGCACGAGCTCGACGCCGCGCAGGGCGTCGAACCGCAGGTGCCGCTTCTCCCCCTTGTCGAGCTGGTGGTGCTCCTTCAGGTACTCGTGCGCGGCGAGGAGGAAGCCGCCCGTGCCGCACGCCGGGTCCATCACCACCTCGCCCGGCCGGGGCTGGATGCAGTCGACGATGGCCTGGATCAGCGGCCGCGGCGTGAAATACTGCCCGGCGCCGCCCTTCACGTCCTGGGCGTTCTTCTCGAGCAGGCCCTCGTAGGCGTCGCCCTTCACGTCGGCCGACATCGAGAGCCAGTCCTCCTTGCCGATCAGCTCGACGATGAGCTGACGCAGCTTGGCCGGGTCCTGGATCTTGTTCTGGGCCTTGCGGAAGACGAGGCCGAGCATGCCGCCGGCCTCGCCGAGCTTCTTGAGGGTGTCGCGGTAGTGCTGCTCAAGCTTCACGCCCTCCATGTCGGGGCGCGCGAGGTCGGCCCAGCGGTAGCCCTTGGGGATCGGCTGCGACTGCCCCGTCTGCTGCTCGCGCTCGTCAGCCATCTTGACGAAGAGGAGCGAGGTGAGCTGCTCGAGGTAGTCCTGGTACGACAGGCCATCGTCGCGCAGGACGTGGCAGTACGACCACAGCTTCTGGACGATGCGGTTGGAGGTGTCGCTCATGTGCACGCTCGCGGTCTACAGCCCCGTGGTCAGGTCGACGAGGTCCTGCGGCACGTAGCCTCGGCTCGTGGCGGTCTGCCGCGATTCGAGGGTGTGACGGGGGGTCACGGCCACGCGCTCGACCCGCCAGTCCCTGAGCCGCCGCATGGCCCCCACGAACCGGGCGATGTGGCCGTCGAACTCGGGCAGGTCCCGGATCAGCCGGTCCGCGTTGCGCTTGCACGTCCCGAGGCGCACCACGCGCTGGTCCTCGTTGAGGGCCACCAGGTCGATCTCGGTCCCCTGGCGGTCCCAGTAGCCGGTGATGCGCTCCGTCAGCGAGAAGTCCCCCAGCCCCTTCCGGCTGCGTTCCTCGTAGAGCGCGCCGACCAGACGTTCGAGGCCATGGCCCTCGGCGTCCGCGAGGCGCCGATCGGCCTCGTCGACCAGCGGCCCCAGGGGCCGGAAGCTCACGGACGCGGCCGGCACGGCCAGGGCCGCGAGCCAGGAGCGCAGGAAGTTGTCGCGGATGTAGAAGCGCCCGTTGCGGGCGGTGGGGGCCGCGAACACCGGCTGGAGCCGCTCGATCATGCGATAGCGCTCGCGCAGGATCTTCACGTACCCGCCGATCTGGTTCTCGCTGTCCGGCTGGAGCGAGCGGGCGTGCTGCGTGATCTCGGCGTTGGAGCAGCCCGGGTGGCGCGCGATGAACTTGAGTACCATGTCGTAGCGACCGTGCAGCTCGCGCAGGAACCAGTTGTCGGCCTCGGTCCGCAGCGGCGAGGAGCTGAGGAAGAACATGCGCTCGAGCACGGTGCGGCGTTCGGCGCCGAGCACCTCCTGCTCGTGGCAGTCGCGGAAGAACTTCGGCACGCCCTCGAAGAGGTTCCACAGGAACAGCAGCCGCGCAGGATCGGAGTCGGCGTGGGTCCGCAGGATCTCGAGCACCGAGGCGAGGTCGAGGTGCGGGAGGTCGATCTGGTCGGTGATGCGGTTGAACAGCGGTGCGGTGCGATCCTCCAGGAGCGCATCCATCTCGGTGTGGATGGAGCCGAGGACGATGAGGCCCCCGCGGACGGTATCGGCCTCGGCCGCGAGCCGGTCGACTTCGACCTGGAGGTACGAGTTGAAGTCGAAGAGAACCCTGCGGAGGAAGTACTGGAACTCGTCCACGGCGACGACGTAGCCCGAACGCACGAGCGTGCCGATGCTCCGCGCCAGGGACTGCAGGTCGGACGGATGGGGCTCGGGGATCTGGAAGAGCTCGTAGAACTCCCGCGCCGCAGCGAGGACGCCGGCAGGATCGGAGTCGGGGATCTGCAGGTAGAGGGTCTGGGCGGGGCCGTGCGCCTTGAGCGCCTCCTGGACGAGGCTCGTCTTGCCAATCCGCCGCCGGCCGGTGAGCTTGAGGAAGAACCAGCGCCCGCGCCGCAGGATGGCGGCGAGCTGCCCCAGCTCGTTCTGCCGCCCATAGAAGCCCCAGGGAGTCCGCATTGTGACCACCTAAGGTAAGACCTTTTGCACTAGGCCATTGTCATCCCAATTGCCCTGACCTTCCAGGAAGTTGTGGCGCTGTCTTGTTCGCCCCACGGGTGCCTCCAGCATGACCCGCTCCGCCCCTACCGGCGCAGGTTCTCGAGGAGCACCCAGTCCCCTGGTGAACGCTGGTACTTCCAGAACTTCCAGCCGTTGCACGAGTGCCCCACGACCTTGGCGCCCGCGAGGGAGGGGGAGGTGAAGGTCTTGCCCTTGTGGAGGATCGTCCCGTCCCTCCGAACCCGCGCCCGATGAGTCTTGCCCTTGTACCTGACCCTGATGGGCATGGGGGCCTGGATGTACCTGGCCAGGGCCGCCCGGCGCCCCTTGCCCGCAGCCCTCTTCGAGCCACGCGGCCTGGGTGCCTCGTCGTCCTCCTGCTTCGGCCGACCGCCGAAGAGCAGGGCAGCCTCCTCGCGCTGCAGCCGCCGCAGGTCGCGCTTCACCTTGTTCTTCAGGTTCTCCGACTTGACGAACTGCCCCTTCACCTTGTTGCCGGCGGGGTTCACGATGCGCAGGATCAGCGCCTCGAGCTCCCTCATGTGCTCGTCGCCGATGGTGAGGTACACGCTGAACCGGTCCCAAGACTCCCCGTGCCGGTCGCGCAGGTGCGTATCGAGCCGGGCCCGCAGGTTCCCCGCCAGCCCGACGTAGTAGAGCCGGCTCTTGCGGTACAGCGCGTAGAGCCCCTGTCGCCGGCGGATGTACCCCCGGAGCACTGTCTGATAGCGCTCCAGCGCCTCGCGCGACACGTTCTCGAGGTGCTGCGTGACCAGCGGCTTCCGTCCCGCCACGGCTACCCCCTGTGATTGGTTCGAGCCCGACGCCCGCGTGCTGCAGGCGCGGGCTCGGCGCCGGCCCGCTCGGCCCTGATGCGCTCGAGCAGCACCGCCGCCGGTTCGTCGTTCGGGTCCTGGTCGACCAGCTTGCCCTCGAAGGCCCAGTGGAGGATGGACTGGCGGAGGCGGGCGCAGCGCCGCGAGTTGGCCTCAAGCGCATGTTCGAGGTCGTCGGACACCGAGACGGCTCGGTCTACTTCGGCTGCAACCCGCACCTGTTCCGCTGCCGGGGCCAGTGGCACCACTATGCGTCGGAGGCCACCGAGGGGGACGGTCTTCTGCGCAGTCCCAGTGGCGACCTTCGTGGCCTGTGCGAACACCAGGTCTGACTCGAGCACCCTGACCATGTAGTTCGAATCGATCTGCTCTGTCGGGCGCAGGATGCCGATGTGACGCTGGACGCAGAATGGCCGGTCTTCGCGGACAAGTACCGGAATGCCGAAGGACCCGGTGACCGTGTACAAGACGTCGCCGATCCGGGGGCGACGGTGGGGCTCCAGGGCGTTGTAGTAGTCCTCGGGCACGAATCTAGCCTTGGAGAAGTCGATCCGGCCCGACCTCACATCGCCGATGACGAGGAAGGGCACGCCATTCGGGGCCTGGGGCGGGGGTAGGTGGTCACCGTCCGTGACCGACTGACAGACTTGCTCCAGTGCCGCCCAGCACCATCCGTCTGGAAGTGGCGCCATCTCGGTGGTATCGGGGGCGTTCGGCTCCTGGTATCGCGCCTTCCACCTGTCGTCCCTAGGCGTCTTGCCAGCGGCCGCGAGCTTGGCGAGCTCGGCCTCCTCCCAGCGCCGGCGCCGCTCGACCAGGATGCGCTTGAGGAGCTCGGAGGCGGGCTCGTAGTCGCGGCCCTCGGCGCGGGCGAGCTCGGCCTCGGTGGGCACCAGCCGGCCCTCGACGGCGGCCTTGAGCACCGAGGCCCGGTAGCGCTTCAGGTTCGCCCGCACCCGCTCGAGGGTGGCGACGGCATGGTCGAGGCGGGTGAAGTGGGAGTCGATAGCGTCGACGATACGCTCCTGCTCGGACTTCGGCGCCAGCGGGAACTCGATGGTCTTGAACCACCGAAGACCCAGCCGAGGACGGCCAAGGCCGTGCATGAGGGCGTCCGCCTGACGGCGCACCACCTCAGCATTGAGACCGAGGGCCACGAACTTGGCCAAGGCAAGCGTGGGATGAACCCGCAGCCTGACGCAGTCCGCCTTCACGATGGCGGGGCCAAGCGTGTTGGGCACGACACATGCTCTGGGCAGACGCTCACCTAGCATGGCGACGACCACGTCGCCCGACTTTGCTTCATGCCGGCTGAGTTGCTGGAAATGCTCCTCTGAGATGTGAGCCCGTGCGTCGAGGAATACCGCCTCCCCGATGTTCTGAAGGCGGATCACCCGCGGTCCAGCAGACGTGTAGTGCTCCGTTTTCAGATGCGAGCCGAAGGGCCCATCGGTAATCGCTCCGTCCCCGTCTGCTGCAAGTTGTTCCACGGAGACGGTTACCCAGCCGTGAGGCATGGACTTGCGGGTGCTCATGCCGCCAGCACCTCGTTCAGCTCGGCGATGATCGTCGGCAGGTTCTCGCCGAACACCTGGGCGGCCTTGCCACGGCCGCCCTCCTCGGCGAACGGGGCGTAGTCGAAGTCCTCGACGTCGATCTCGAGGCTCAGGGCGACGTGGTCGCGGATCATCTCGAGCCAGTGCACCTGCTGCACGGTGAACTGGCGGCCGCTGTTCGCCTGCTGCGCCATCCAGTTGGTGAACCGTTCGCGCACCTGCTCGGGGTACGGCCGGAGCGCGTCGTCGCGATGCAGGGCGAAACGCACCAGCGACACGATGTCGGTGAGCATCCGCTTGCTCGAGCCGCCCCGGACCCGGTCGCGCTCGAGGGTCTCGTAAGCCCGCCAAAGCACCTCGGGCGTCCACGACCGGGGCGGCGCTTTGATGGTCTCGGCGAGCGTCTTGATGTCTTTGTACCGCAGGCGCCGTGCGTGCGGCACGCTGTAGAAGAACTGCAGCGCCTCGATCTCGTCCTTGTTGTCGGCGATGAACTGCTCGAACGAGGTCACGAGCGCCCGAGCCTTCTCCTTGGCGACCTCGGAGATCCCGGCCTCGAGCAGCTCGTCCTTCGAGACCTCGTCGATCACCTGCTCGAGCTCGCGCTTGACGTCCTGGATGACCGCCCGCAGGGCCGGCTTCGTGGCCAACACCCGCGTCGCCTCGCGACCGACCGCCGCGGCTGTCTTCTTGAGCTGGTCGGCCGTCGGCTCCCGGTCGGAGGGCACGCCGAAGGTACGCCGGGCCTCGGCCACGAGGTGGTCGGGGTCGACCGCCTCCACCAGCCCCGCGCTGATCTCGGTGAGGCTCACGCCGCCGGCGGCCTCTTCCATCCGCGCTCGCTCGGCCGGGCCGCAAGCCTTGTGCAGCCTCGCGAGCCGGCTCGCCAGCGACGACAACACCTCGGGGTCCACGCCGCCGGCGGCGACGTGCTCGAGGAGCGCCTTGAGCGCCACGCCCTTCTTCTTCTCGAGGGGCTGGGAGTCGGCGAGGTCGGTCTCGGTCACGCCGACGCAGTCGACAATGGCGAAGTGCGTCTTGGCGTGGGCGTCGGGGGTGACGGCCCGTAGCTCGTCGGGCTGGATGACACGGACGCCGCGCCCCTTCATCTGCTCGAAGAGCACCCGGCTCTGCACCGAGCGCATGAAGACGACGATCTCGACCGGGCGGATGTCGGTGCCCGTGGCGATCATGTCGACGGTCACGGCGACGCGGGGCCAGTAGCTCGTGCGGAATGACTGGATGAGATCGGCCGGCTTCTTGCCGGTCGTCTTGTAGGTGATCTTCTGGCAGAAGTCGTTCCCGAGGCCGAACTCCTCGCGGATGATGTCGACGATGTCCTCCGCGTGGCTGTCGTCCTTGGCGAAGACGAGGGTCTTCGGAACCTCGGTGCGGCCCGGGAAGATGTCCTTGAAGAGGCGGTCGCGGAAGGTGCGAACGATGAGGCGGATCTGGTCCTTGGCCACGACCGCACGGTCGAGGTCGCCCGCGCCGTAGGGCAAGTCGTCGTCGAGCGCCTGCCAGCGCACGGCCCGCGTGGCGCGGCTGCGGTAGCCGACCACCGGCTCCTCGGCGGCCGCGATGATCGAGCCCGCCTCCGTGATCTTGGTGCGGATGCGGTAGACCTCGAAGTCGACGTTCACGCCCTCGGCGACCGCCTGCTCGTGCGGGTACTCCATCACCAGGTTCTGGTTGAAGAACCCGAACGTGTGCTTCGCCGGCGTCGCGGTGAGGCCGATGAGGTAGGCGTCGAAGTACTCGAGCACCTGGCGCCAGAGCGAGTAGATCGAACGGTGGCACTCGTCGACCACGATGACGTCGAAATACTCGGGCGGGTAGGTTTCGTTGTAGACGACCGGGAGCGGCTCGCGGACGAACGGTGCCGCCTCGAACAGCGACTGGTCATCGGTGCCGGGCGCGAGCTCCGGCTCGCCCTTGAGGATCGAGTAGAGCCGCTGGACGGTGGAGATCACCACCTTGCTCGAGGCGCCGATGGTGTTCGAGGTCAGCCGCTGCACGTTGTAGAGCTCGGGGAACTTGCGCTTGTCGTCAGGCGTGCGGTAGCCCTGGAACTCCTTCTCGGCCTGCTCGCCCAGGTTGCCACGGTCCACGAGGAAGAGCACGCGCCGGGCGCCGCCGTGCTTGATCAGCCGGTAGACCGCTGTGATGGCCATGATCGTCTTGCCCGACCCCGTGGCCATCTGAATGAGCGAGCGCGCCCGGTCGTCCTTGAGCGACTGCTCGAGGTTCACGACGGCCTTGACCTGGTTCGCGAAGAGGCCGGCACGCTCCAGGGGGGGCAGATGCTGGAGGCGGCCCCGGAGAGTCGAGGGTCGGCCGGCCGCGGCCGACGGAGCCGTGAGCCACTCGGCGAGCGCTTCGGGCCGGTGGATGTTGAAGATCCCGCGGCTCCGCGGGTGCGGGTCGAGCAGGTTCGTGAACCTGGTGATCGTCCCGGTGCTGAGGTAGAGGAACGGGAGGGGCGTGACGGGCGGGTCGAGGTTGGCGGGGAGCCCGTCCGAGTAGCGTGCGGCCTGGACCTCGACGCCCGAGAGCGTGTGGCCTGCGGGCTTCGCCTCGAGCACCCCCACGGCCTTGCCGTCCACGAAGAGCAGGTAGTCGGCGAAACCGTGACCCGAGGTCAGCTTGAACTCCCGGACCGCGACGCCGCGGCTGTCCCAGATGTTCATCGCGTCGCGGTTCTGCACCACCCATCCGGCCTGCGCGAGCGCGGCGTCGATGAGAACGCGAGCTTGCTGCTCAGGTGGTTGTTGAGCGGGAGGGGCCACTACGATGGCGATGATACCAGAGCCCGGTGACGTGCGCGCCGGCCCAACACCGGAAGGCGTCGTCGGAAAGCCAGACAGGTGCGCCGCGACCCCACGGGCCGGGCGATCCGGGAGGGCGCGCCGGCGCTGGTGCGCGACTTCCTGGAGCGCGCGACCAACCCGAGGATCGAGAAGCCGTTCGACGCGGACGAGCTGCGGGCGCTGGTGCGCACCGTGGTGGGCTGACGCGCGCGAGGCCGAAGCCGGATCACCCTCCGGGCGGGTGCCGAGCAGGTCGCCCGCGCACGCCGGCGTGGCGGTGGCTCCGGGACGCCGGGACCGCTCGCTTCAGGCCGCCGGAGCGCCGCCGGCCCGCGCGGCGAGGCGCTCGACGAGCCTGAGCACCAGGCGCTGCGCCTCGGGGTCGAGGACCTCGAACCCGAGCACCAGGCGCCGCGTGAGCGCCGAGCCGGCCGGGACGGGGCCCTCGCGCGCCGTCGCGGCGGAGCCTCCCTTGGGCCGCACCAGCGAGTCCAGGTCGACGTCGAGCGCGTCGGCCACGGCGACCAGCGTCGACAGCGCCGGCTCGAAGGCGCCGCGCTCGAGGCGCCCGATGGTCTCGTCGGTCACGCCGGCGCGCTCGGCGAGCGCCGCCTGGGTGAGGCCGGCGCGCTCCCGCGCCTGCCGCACCCGGACGCCGAGGTCGGGGGGATCAGGGGACGACATGCGCCCAAGGGAAGCGAACCCCGGGTCCGGCGTCTAGGACACGAGTGCCGCGACATATGTGTTGCGGGCGAACGGGGCCTTGTGCCATGCTCGAGATCGGAATGCACGGCAGGTCGGGGCCCGCTGCGCGCGTGCTCGTCGTCGATGACGAGCCGGCGGTCAGGCGCGCGCTCGGCCGGGAGCTGGGCGCGCACTTCGAGGTCGTGATGGCGGAGGACGCGGTCACGGCCCTGGCGACTCTCGCCCGGACCGAGGGCTTGAGCGCGGTGGTGAGCGACCTCATGATGCCCGGGCTCTCCGGGACCGAGCTGCTCGCCGAGGTCCGCCGCCTCCGGCCCGAGTGCGCCCGGGTGCTGGTCTCCGGCGCCTTGGAGCGCGCCGGAGCGGACGTGCTCGCCGCCGGGATCGCCGACGAGGTGCTGAGCAAGCCGTGGCGCTTCGGGGAGGTCGCGGAGGCGGTGCGGCGCGCGCTGGCGAAGTCCGGCCGAAGGCCCTGAACGACGTGACCGCGGCTTGGCCCCGTCGAACAGGTGGTGTAAGCTGGCGCCGCGTCGGGGGGGGCGAGGGGCGGCATGACGAACGACAACCCGAACGGCTCGGGCAAGACCGGGCCTGAGGCCGACGAGGAGCTCTCCGCGGCCCTGGAAGCCGCGTTTGCCGGCATCCAGCGCGACGGCCAGGCTCGCGCCGCCGGCGAGCCGCCGTGCGCGCCCCCGGACTGCGCGCCTCCCGTGGTCTCACTGGCGAGCGTCGGCCACAGCCCCCTCCCGGCGCCGGCGCCGGACGAGCAGGACGACGCCGACGACGCGGAGTTCCAGCGCTTCATGGAGTGGGTCGAGACGTCGCCGCAGGCCAAGCGACGAAAGAGGCGCAAGACCCACTTCCTGACCACCTCACAGCGCTACAACATCGGCGTGCTCGGCGTCGGCCGGATGGTCGACGGGGTGCACGCACTGTTGGCCGCGCGGTTCATGAAGGAGAACGAGAAGGAGGGGCCCGCGCTGCTCTACTCGACCCGGGAGTTCGAGATGCAGCGCTACCAGAGCCGCGGCGAGAAGGTCTCGCCGCTGGTGCTCGCCGTGAGGGGCTATCGGCCCAACTTCCTCGTCATCGTGCAGAGCGCGAAGCGCCTGGCGGACCTCCCCGCGGCGGGCATCGCCGACCTGGCCCTGAGCTGCTGCCAGGCGGCGAACCCGCGCCACGACATCGACCCGTTCCACGCGGCGTTCGTCGTCCGGGCGAAGTTCACGCACTTCGAGGAGTATCGGCAGCGTGCGGCCGGCCAGCCGTGGTGCGCGGTCGGCCAGTTCACGCTGGACCAGCCGGGGATGGACGAGCTCGAGGCCGTCATCACCCGCACCGCCACCGAGCGGTTCCGCGCCCAGCCGTAGGCGTAGGCCACGCCTCGGCGGCGCCTCGCACTACCGGAACGTGCCCGCGACGCCGACCCCCACGCCGGCTCGCTCCCGGCCACCGCCGACGAATAGGACCACGGAGGTCGTGCCGGCGGCGGCCGCGCCGCCCAGCAGCAGGCCGCCCGTCAGCGCCAGGCGCCAGCTCGTGGACTCGCGGGCCGCGGCGCTGCTCGGGGTTCCGCCGACCCCCACGCCCTTGGGTTGGTGGCCCGCGGTGGGCCCCAGGTTGCCGGTGGCGGCGGCGAGCGCGAGCGCCCCGCCCGCGGCCAGGGAGGCGGCCGCGCCGGCCATGACCCAGGCGGCGATGCGACGGCCGCGCCCGGAGCCGTCGCCCCGGGCGGGTTCCGCGAGGGCGGGGCCGGCGGAGGGGAGCCACGGCGTCACCGACTCGCGCACGGGCGCCTCGTCGGTCGAGCCGACGTGCCCGAGGTAGAAGCCGCGGCCGAAGGGGACGGCGAACAACCCCTGCTGGAACGCCTCGGTCGTCGCCCCCCGCGCCGCGATCGGCGCCGGCGCCATGCGGTCGCGGCGCAGCTCCAGCCGCCCGCGCCGGCCGAGGCCGAGCCGCTGCTCCCGCGTCCCGTCGGCGGTGCGGGCGTAGTAGTGGCCGCTCGGCACGAGGCCGAGCGTCACGGCGCGGTCGCCGGCCAGGTGGGCATCGAGGTAGCGCACGCCGCGGGCGTCCTCCAGGTAGAAGCGCACGGGCGCCCCCTTGGGCACGTGCAGGAAGCTCGCGAAGCGCGCGGCCCGGAGGTCGACCAGCGGGCGCGAGTGGTCGATGGCGGGCGCCCGGGCGAAGATCGCGAGGCGCGCCCGCGGATTGCCCACGCGCAGGTTGGCGGCGGCGACGAAGGCGCGCACCTCGGAGTACTCGATGCGGCCGTCGCCGTTGACGTCCGCCGCCCCGGCCATGGCCGAGCGCACCTCGTGCGAGAACACGCCGGCCCCGTAGGCCGACCACTCGTGGCTCTCGCGCGCGGCGCTCGTCGAGAGGAGGACCCCGGTGTTCGGATAGCGGCCGAGATCCTCCTCGGCCAGGAAGGCGCCGACCGCCCGGCCCTCGCCGGGGGCGCCGTCGTCGCGGTCGGGCCCGTCGCCGCGCCGGTGGACCAGGTAATAGGAGTTGCACGCGTCCACGATCACGTGGTTGGTGGTCGCGGGCGAGGGCGCGATCACCTGGCGAAACAGGTCGGTGCGGGTGAAGGGCGCGTCGAGCAGCGACACGTAGCCCTCGCCGCCGGCGCCGATCGCGCCGTGCCCGACGAGCACGAAGTAGAAGACCACCTCGTCGCCGCGGTCGCGGTCGCGGCGCGCCCGGGCGAAGGTGCCGGCCAGCCCCTCCCGGACCGCGGCGTGGCTCGGCACCCGCGCCACCTTGGCCGCCTGCGGGTAGAGGCGCTGGCTGTCGCGGTCGAGCACCACGTAGAGGAGCACCTCGTCGGCCACCTGGGACAGGAGCTCGTAGTAGCGGGCGCCGTCGTCGTCGGCGTACTCGAGGGGCGCCACGCCCGGGGTCAGCGAGCGGCCGTGCGCCACGACCACGGCGTAGCGCCGGGTCCCGGCGTGCGCGTCGGCCGCGGAGAAGGCCAGCAGCACCAGGACGCACGCCGCGCGCCTCACGGCCGGCCTCCCTCGACCTCGAGCCGCAGGCGCAGGGCCTGGAGCGGCGAGCCGCGTCCGGACGCCGCCTCGCCGGCGAGGATCGGGCGGTCGAAGAAGAGCACGCGCAGGTCGTAGACCCCGGGGGCGTGCTTGACCTCGAGCCGCGTGCTCCAGTCGAGGGCGCGGGAGATCGCATCCGGCTCCAGCGGGACCGCGACCTGGGTCGGGCGGCGCGGCGCGTAGAAGAAAAGGCTGCCGCCGGGGTCGCGGCCGTAAACCACCATCCTGAGGCCCTCCTGGCGCGGCGTGGCGTAGGCCACCTGCAGCGTGGTATCGATCGTACACCGCAGCGCGGGCACGGGCAAAGGGGGCTCCGCGGCCCGCGCCTCGGCGAGGACGACGCGCTGC
>JACRCY010000589.1 GCA_016218785.1 Deltaproteobacteria bacterium | reverse complement strand
GGCTCGATGCCCTTGAGCAGCGCGCCCGCCTGGTTCGACGCCGAGAGGATCATCACCTCCGACGACAGGAAGGGGGACATGCGCGTGCCCGGGTCGATGGAGCCCAGCCCCTGCAGCTTGGGGTCGGCCTGCAGGAACGCGCCGCTCTCCTTGGTGACGATCACGTGCGCGTTGGCGCCCAGGATCTTGGTCTTCAGGTCCCCCTCGAAGCCGCTCATCACCGAGAGGAAGATGACCATGGCGGCGGTGCCGAGGAAGACGCCCGTGATCGAGAGGGCCGTGAAGACCGCGTACACGAGGTTGAACGCGCCGAAGACGCCGATGATGGCGCCCAGGGCCACGCAGCCGGTGGCGCCGTACTTCAGGTAGAGGGGGAGGTCGGAGGCGCCGCGGAACGCGAGCTCGACCGCGAACCGGTCGGCGAACGCCGCGGCCAGGGCAAGCAGGGCGCCGAGCCCCAGCAGCACGCAGGCGATGACGATGGGCACGCGGCTGCCGCGGTCCCGGCGGCGGAGGTAGCGCCAGGCGACGCCCCACTCGTAGCGCATGCTACCTCTGCCCCCCCCCGTCCGGCCGCATGAGGGGGAAGAGGATGACGTCGCGGATCGAGGCCTGGTCGCAGAGGAGCATCACGAGGCGGTCCACGCCGATGCCCTCGCCGGCGGTCGGCGGCATGCCGAACTCGAGGGCGCGGCAGTAGTCCTCGTCGTACTCCATCGCCTCGGGGTCCCCCTTGGCCTTGCGCTCGACCTGGCGCCGGAAGCGCTCGCGCTGGTCGGCCGGGTCGTTCAGCTCGCTGAAGGCGTTGGCGTGCTCGCGGCCCACGATGAACAGCTCGAAGCGGTCGACGAAGGCCGGATCCCGGTCGCCGCGGCGGGCCAGGGGCGAGGTCTCGGACGGGTACTCGACGACGAACACCGGTCGGTCCGCGGGGAGGACGTGCTCGCCGAAGTAGTCGAAGAGGGCGCCCAGGCGCTCCCCGTGCGACTCGGCCCGGCGCAGCGCCGCGCCCATCTCGTCGTCCTTGCGGTCCAGCTCGCGCTCCGCGATGACCGTGACGAGCGCCTCCGGGTCGCGCACCACGCCGACTTCGACGCCGAGGGCCTCGGCGACCGCCGCGCGCACCGTGATGCGCGGCCACGGTCGGGTGAAGTCGACCTCCTGCCCCTGGTACGTGATCTTCTCGCCCCGGCCGAGGTCGTGGAGCAGGCCGAGGAACAGCTCCTCGGTCGTCGCCATCATGTCCTCGAACGTGGCGTACGCCTGGTACAGCTCCAGCATCGTGAACTCGGGGTTGTGCTGGCGCGACAGCCCCTCGTTGCGGAAGTTGCGCCCGATCTCGTAGACGCGCTCGAAGCCGCCGACCACGAGCCGCTTCAGGAACAGCTCGGGGGCGATGCGCAGGTACAGATCGAGGTCGAGCGCGTTGTGGTGCGTGCGGAACGGCCTGGCCGCGGCGCCGCCCAGCACCGAGTGCATGAGCGGCGTCTCCACCTCGAGGAACCCGCGGTCGTCGAGGAAGCGCCGGAGCCCGGCGAGCACGCGCGAGCGCGCCCGGAAGACCTCGGCCACCTCGGGGTTGGCGATGAGGTCGAGGTAGCGCTGGCGGTAGCGCGCCTCGACGTCGGAGAGGCCGTGCCACTTCTCGGGCAGCGGTCGGATCGCCTTGGTCACGGGCTTCAGTTCGTTGGCGACCACCGTCAGCTCGCCCGTCTTGGTGACCGTCACCGGTCCGGCGGCGAGCATGAAGTCCCCGCGCTCGAGCTTGCGGAAGATCGCGTACGTCTCCGCTCCCAGGCTGTTCTTCCCGGCGAGCACCTGGATCTCGCCCGAGCGGTCCCGGACCTTCACGAACGTGCCGCCGCCGAAGCTCCGCAACGCCACGATGCGGCCCACCACGCGGAAGCTCTCGTCGGCGAGCGGCTGGAGGTCGGGCTGGGGCGTGGCGTCGGGAAACCGTTCGCGGACCTGACGGATTGAGAGGGGAACGCGCACGTCGTTGGCGTAGGGGTTGCAGCCCGCCTGGCGCAGCTCCTCCACCTTGGCCACGCGCTCGGCCATGAGCCGCTCGATGGGGACCTGGGCCTTCTCCGGGGTCTTGTCGTCTGGGGCAGGCATGTCTACTTGTCCTTGGCGGGGGCGGGGGCCGGCGCGGCGGCGCCCGACTCCGACTCGACCTTCGAGAGGAGGTAGGCCTTGATGAACGGCTCGAGGTCGCCGTCGAGCACGGCGTCGACGTTGCCGATCTTCAGCTCGGTGCGGTGGTCGGTGATCAGGCGGTAGGGGGCCAGCACGTAGGAGCGGATCTGGCTCCCCCACTCGATCGCCTTCTTCTCGCCGGCGATCTGGTCGAACTTGGCCTCCTGCTTGCGCTGCTCCAGCTCGTACAGGCGCGCGCGCAGCATGCGCATGGCCGTGTGGCGGTTCTTGTGCTGCGACCGCTCCGACTGGCACTTGACCTCGATGCCGGTCGGCTTGTGGATGATGCGCACGGCCGACTCGGTCTTGTTCACGTGCTGGCCGCCGGCGCCGCCCGAGCGCATCGTCTGCACCTCGAGGTCGTCGGGGTTGATGTCGACCTCGATGGAGTCGTCGATGTCGGGGAAGACCGACACGCTGGCGAAGGTGGTGTGGCGCCGCGCGTTGCCGTCGAAGGGGGAGATGCGCACCAGCCGGTGCACGCCCTGCTCGGCGCGGAGGTAGCCGAACGCGAACGGCCCCTCCGCGGAGAAGGTGACGCTCTTGAGGCCCGCCTCCTCGCCGGGGAGCTCGTCGAGGATCTCGGCCTGGTACCCCTTGCGGGCGCAGTAGCGGGTGTACATGCGCAGCAGCATCTGCACCCAGTCCTGCGCCTCGGTGCCGCCCGCGCCGGCGTTGATGGAGACCAGGGCGTTCGCCTGGTCGTGCTCGCCCGAGAGCATGCGGGCGAACTCGATCTGGGTGATCTCCTCCGCGGCTTTCTGCGCGGCGGCGAGCGCCTCGGCCGCGGTCGGCTCGTCGCTGGCCTCCTCGGCCATCTCCAGCAGCACGCGTGCGTCCTCGACGGCGCGGCGCTGCACGTCCCACGCCGTGACCGTGGCCTTGAGCTGCGCCTGCTCCTTGAGGAGGCCTTGGGCGGTGTTGGGGTCGTTCCAGAAGCCGGGGGCTGCGGATCGCTCGTCCAGCTCGGCTATGCGCTGGCGCTTGGCCTCGACGTCAAAGGTGCCTCCGGAGCGCTTCCAGCTTGTCCTCGAGGCTGCGCAGGAGGTCGCGGGTCGGACGGGTTTCCATGGTCGTCGAGTCCTCGTTCCGCGCGGCCCGAGGGCCGCGCATGACTGCACGGGGTGTTATAGCCGGCTACAGCCCGGAACGGAACAGGAAGGGGTACGAAACGTCGACCATGGTACCGGCGGGCTTGGGGAAGCGCCACCGTCCGATCTGGCGCACGAGGCAGGCCTCGACGGCGGTGTTGTTCATGCTGGTGGTCCGGATGCGCGCGTTCTGGACCTTCCCCTCGAGGTCGATGCGCCACGAAACGACGACCTTGCCGCCCAGCTTCGGCTGTCGCATCAGCTCGGTCTCGTAGCAGTACTTGATGCCGCCCTGGTGCGCCCGGACCACGCGCTGGACGATGTCCCTGGAGAGTCCGTCGCTGACGCTCGGATCGCCGGTCGCCACGCCGACCTGCACGCGGCGCTCCTTGGCGCCCTTGAGCGTGGCCTGCACGCCGCCGGCGCCGCCGGTGTCGATGCGGCCGCCGCCGTGGGTCTGGCCGAAGGCCACGCCGGTGCCGCCGCCGCCGAGGGAGGTGCCGCGCGTCGACTCGGCGCCCGGGCCCGCTCCGCCGCCTCCGCCCGCCTCGGCCGCGGCGCGGGCGCGGGCATCGTCCATGATCGAGTTCATCGAGCGCGACAGCTCGCCCGCCGTGTCGCGGTTGAAGAGCTGCCGCATGGCGCTGTCGCGCTTGGTGAGCTGATCCATGGCCGCGAGCACGCCGCGCTTGGCGACCTTGGCCTCCAGGCGCTGGCGCTCGGTCATGGGCTCGCGGCTGCGCACGACGACGGGCAGCGGCCGGGCCGTCTCCGCGAGACGCCTGGCGAGCGCCGCCTCGTCCGTGGACACCTTGGTCTTCTTCTGCTCGACCGGCTTCTTCACGATGTAGCGGGCGACGCGCTCGGGCCGGACCTCCAGTTCCGAGGCGAAGCTCTCGGGCGCGAAGACCAGCGACGTGGCCACGGTCCCGCCCACCAGCAGGAAGGCCAGGAGCAGCGCCTGCAGGAAGAACGGGTCGAGGTCGCGCGCCCGGCCGAGCTTCTCCGGCGGGGTGACGAACTGGAAGAAGAGCGTCAGGTCGCCGGACTCGTCCAGGGAGACGAGGCCGTGGTCGCCCACCCGGACCGGGACGCGCCGCAGCCCCCCGCCCATGTCCTCCGCGGCGCGGGCGGCGTAGACGTTCCTCACCTGGGCCTCGGTGCCGTCCAGGGTGAGCGTGCCGCCCATGGCGGAGGTGAGGGTCAGGTCGTACCCGGTGGCCGCGGGCTCCATGAAGGGCATCCGCTCGGGCAGCCCGATCGGCGGGGTCAGGAAGGTCGCGGCCGTGCTCGGCGCCAGGGTCACGGCCTCAGGCCGCGCGAAGAGGCGGTCCTCGACCACGACTCCCCGGAGGATCAGCACTGCCCTCAAGAGCTTGGCAGAATCCACGGCAGACTCACTCTAGCATACGGTTCGACGCTCCAGCAATCGCGCGGCTTGGCCTTGAGGCGCCTTCATGTCAGTAATGACGCCCGGGCGGAGCGAAGGTTCCAGGGGGTGCGGGCCTGTCCGGGCAAAAAACCGGAAACCGGTTGGCGGTGACGGCCGACAACCGGGGCAAAGGAGGCCGTCATGGACCTCTGGGACACGATCCGGGCGTTCGTCGAGGGTCATTGGGGGTACGGCCTCGTGGGGCTCGTCAGCCTGGCCGCCTTGGCCATCCTGGTCGTCCGCCGCGCGAAACTGACGGTCCGCAACGTCAGGCGCATGCCGGCCGAACTCTACGACCCCGCCACGCGCTCCTGGTCGTCGACGGGGTC
>JACRCY010000588.1 GCA_016218785.1 Deltaproteobacteria bacterium | reverse complement strand
GACTGGACGCCCGACTCCACGGGGGTCTACTACACGTGGCTGCCGGTCGACGCGACGAGCCCCGTCGCCCAGCGGCCGGGCTTCGCGGAGATCCGCTACCACGCGGTGGGCACCGATCCGGCGAAGGATCCGATCATCCACCCGCGGACCAACGACCCGACCACCTTCCTCAGCCCCGACCTCTCCCGCGACGGCCGCTGGCTCTTCGCCTACGTGCGGCGCGGCTGGAACGAGAACGACATCTACGTGCGCGACCTGAAGGACCGGAGGCAGAAGGTCTTCCGCCTGGTCGTCAAGGGCAAGGACGCCCTGTACAACCTGCATGCCTGGCAGGGGCAGCTCTACATCCATACCAACGAGGGGGCGTCGAACCACCGCATCTTCAAGACGGCCGCGACCAGGTTCGAGCGGAGGCATTGGAAGGAGCTCGTCCCCGCGGACCAGGAGGCCAACCTCGAGGGGTTCTCGCTCGTCGGCGGCCACCTCGCGCTCCAGTACCTGCGCAACGCCTTCACCGAGCTGCGCGTCGTGACGCTCGCGGGCAGGCCGGCGCGGACCATCGCGCTCCCGGGCATCGGCACCGCCTCGGGCGTCCACGGGCTCGAGGACGACGACGAGGGGTACTTCGGCTACAGCTCGTACACGCAGCCCGGCCAGGTGCGTCAGGTGTCGGTCAAGACCGGGCACTCGACGCTCTGGTCCAAGGTCGAGGTGCCGGTCGACCCGCGGCCGTACGTGGTGGAGCAGGTCTTCTACCCGTCGAAGGACGGCACCCGCATCTCGATGTTCATCGTGCGGCGGCGCGGCATCAAGTTCGACGGCCAGAACCCCACGCTCCTCTACGGCTACGGCGGGTTCCTCGTCAACATGACGCCCCGCTTCGCCGCGAGCATCTACCCGTGGCTGGAGGCGGGCGGCGTCTGGGCGGAGCCCAACCTGCGCGGCGGCGGCGAGTACGGCAAGCAGTGGCACGACGCCGGCAAGGGGGCCAACAAGCAGAACGTCTTCGACGACCACATCGCCGCCGCCGAGTGGCTCATCGCCAACCAGTACACGCGCCCGGAGAAGCTCGCGATCTACGGCGGCAGCAACGGCGGCCTGCTGGTGGGCGCGGCCATGATCCAGCGGCCCGACCTCTACCGCGCGGTCATCTGCACGGTGCCGCTCCTCGACATGGTGCGCTACCACCGGTTCGGCAGCGGCCGCACCTGGATCTCGGAGTACGGCACCGCCGAGAAGGCCGCGGACTTCGCCGTGCTCCACGCCTACTCCCCCTACCACCACGTGAGGCCCGGCACGCGCTACCCGGCGCTGCTCGTGATGTCGTCCGACCACGACGACCGCGTCGACCCGATGCACGCGCGCAAGTTCACCGCGGCGATCCAGGCGGCGTCGGCGAGCCGGCTGCCGGTCCTCCTGCGCATCGAGATGAACGCCGGGCACGGCGGGGCCGACCAGGTGCGCCGCCGCATCGAGCAGTCGGCGGACCTCTACGCCTTCCTGATGAAGCAGCTCGGCGTCACTGCCCCGGCGAGCCAGTCCGCGGCGCCGTAGCCCGGGTCACTCTGCGGCGGCGAGCGTGACGGCCGACGGTGCCGCGGCGGTCTTGCGCGCGCAGGCCGGCGTGCCCATGGCGGCGCGTGCGCACTCCTCGCGCGGGGCGGAGGGGGCGTCCAGCGGGGCGGTGCAGGCGTGCCGCAGCGGGAGCTGGCGTGCCGCCAGCGCGATGCGCCGCTCCGCGTGCGCGGCCGTGAGCGCGTCGAGCGCGGAGCGCGCGGCCACGGCGTCCAGACCACGGCCTGCCGACACTGCCACGACCAGCTCGGGGGCGCGCACCACGCGGCGCTTCGCCCGTGGCGTCTCGTTGTGGTGCTCGAGCGCGGCGGCTGCCGCCGCGCGGAGCCTGGGGTCCTGCCGGACACGCAGGATCTTGGTGAGCACGTCGCGGGCGTCCGGGCCGCCCACCTCGCCGAGGGCCGGCGCCGCCGCCAGCAGCACCGCCGGAGAGGACTCCTTGAAGCCGCGGTAGATCTCGTTCATGGCACCGTCGGGCGCCACGCGGACGAGCGCCGCCATGGCCGCGGCGCGCACCTCGACGCTGTCGTCGTGCAGCGCGGCCACGGTCGCCCAGCGGACGGCGGCGCCGTGCTGGCCGGCGCGTCCGAGGGCGTCGAGCGCGGCCGCGCGCTCGGCCGGGTTCGGCTGCGCGAGGTGACGCACGAGCGACGCCGCCGCGGCCGCGCCGCCGATGTCGCCCAGGAGACGGATGGCGGCGAGGCGGACCTCGACGAACGGGTCGGCGAGGAGCGCCACCACCGCGCCCGTCTGGGTCGTGGAGGGAACGGCGGCCATCGCCTGCAGCGCGGCCAGCCGGGCCTCCGGGTGGCGGTCGCGCAGCGCCGGGGCGAGCAGGGACGCGGCCTCGGGCCGGCCCAGGGACTTCAGGGCCAGGGCCACCTGGGCGTTGGTGGCGGGGTGGTTGCGCCGCAGGGCCGCCTCGAGGGTGGGGATGGTCTCGCGCGCGTCGAGATCGGCGAGCAGGCCGGCCGCGCAGGCGGAGTCGCGGTTGGCGAAGCGGAGCAGGCGCGCGAGGAGCGGCACCGCGCGCCGGTCGCCCGAGCGCCCGAGCGCCAGGACCGCCGCGGCGCGCGCACCCATGTCCGTGTGCGTCTCGGCTGCGGAGTAGAGGATTTCTCGCGCCAGCCGCCGCACCTGCGTGTCGGGGTCGGCGCCCCCTTCGATCTCGTCGGCCAGGCGGGTGGCCGCCTCGCCGACACGGCCGGAGCGCACGAGTCTCGTCAGGGCCGCGTCGAGCGGGTCGAGGACCCGGCGGACGCGGGCCTCCCCGGCGCCGCAGCCGCGGCTGTCGCGCGCCAGCCGCCAGTGGAGGCGGGTCAGGCCGTCGTCGGAGTGGAGCGCCAGGGGCGGCGGCGGCAGCGACCCGAGGTTGGCGAAGGTCGCCCGGGCGCGCTCGTCCAGGTAGGTCACCTGGCTGCGCTCGAGCAGCGTGACGTCGTCGATGCGGCCGTCAGGCTCGACGGTGATCTCGAGCCGCACCTGGATCTCCGGCGCGTGGAGCCTGGGATCCCCCCCGAGGAGCCCCGGCACCACGTCGAGCGACCACGGGGCGTGGATCTGCTCGTGCACGCCGTCGATCCAGTCCGCCTCGACGGCTCCGAGCGCCGCCCGCGCGGCGCGGTCGACCTCGACGAGCCCGTCGATCTCGACCTCGACCGTGGCGCGCGGGGACCTGACCCCGTGGACGGGACCGACGCACCCCACCGTGGCGAGGCAGCAGATCGCGAAGGCCCTGGCGGCTGACGGCATCCCCTGGTAGGTCAACATGCCTCAATGTAGGCATAGGTAGGTACATGTAGCAAATTACCTGCGGCCTCCTCCGAGGTCGGCGTGGCTCCACCGACGGGCTTGCCGATGCCGAGCCGGTGGCCCCGCGTCGACCATGCCGGCGTCGAGGTGGCGCGGCACTCAAGTGCCCGGCTCGTCCCTCCGTTGAGAGGAGCCGGGAGGCAGCCATGGGCGATCGGCGGACAGGGTGCTGGGCGTTGGGAGTGGTGCTGGTGGGCCTGGTCGTCGGGCCCGGCCGCGCGGCGGCGAACGGCGATCAGGTGCTCGACGAGTCGCTGCGCCTGACGGGGCGGGGCCTGGGTCTGGCCGCGGCGGCAGTCGGGACGGCCCAGCGCGGCACGGCCCCTGGCAGCGCCACGGCGGTGCTCGCCCTCACCGACGTCCCCGCGGGCGCGCGCGTCGAGCGCGCGCTGCTCTACTGGGGCATCGCCGGGAGCCCCGCGTCCCCCAGCGTGACCTGGGAGGGACGGGTCGTCGACGGCATCCGGATCGGCGTGGGGACCGACACCTGCTGGGGGTATCCGGCGTCCACGGCGTTCCGCGCGGACGTGACCACGGACGTCGCCGGCAACGGCGTCTACGCCGTCGCGGGCCTGCCGGCCTCGCACGGCGCTCCCCAACCCGACTCGAACGGCGTGTCGCTGTGGGTGATCTACGGCGTCGCGGGCAGCCCCGAGTTGGTGACCATCGTGGTGCGTGACGGTGTTCTCGCTGGTGACACCGGTCTCTCCACCACCTTCACCGGCCTGCCCGTGGGCGTCACGCCCAAGTGGGCGCGGCTGCGGCTGCTGGTGGGCGACGGCCAGCCGACGGCGGATGGCGCCACCCTCTTCGCGGGCCATTCGCTGGGAACTGATCTCCTGGGCGGCGGCGCCGGCAGCTTCTGGGACGACCTCGGTTTCGACGTGGGCGGCCTGATGGCCGGGGCACCGAGCGCGTCCGTGACGCTGAATCACGGAGCTGGACTCGACTGCCTCCAGTGGATCGCCGCGGCGCTGGTCTGGGCGCAGCCGGCCAGTCCCGTGCTCGAGGTCACACCGGCGGCGATCGACTTCGGGTCGGTGCCCGTGGGCGCGGCTACGGGCTACGCCACGGTCACGGCACGCAACGCCGGCGGTCTGCCCCTCACGCTGCAGGGCGTGTCGCTGAGCGGCGCAGGTGACTTCACGGCACCGGCCAGCGGGTTGCCGCAGGTCCTCGCGGCCGGGGAGGAGCGCGAGATCGTGGTCGGATTCGCCGCGCAGGCGGCGGGCCAGCGCACGGCCACGTTGACGGTCGCGAGCGACGCCCCGCAGCAGCCGAGCCGAGCGGTCGGCCTGACGGGCCGGGGCACGGTGCCGCAGGCCCGCCTGGCGCCCGACTTGCTCGACTTCGGTGACGTGGCGGTGGCCGACATCGCGCCGACGCTGCGCGCGACGGTGCACAACGACGGCGAGGCGCCCCTCGCGGTCACCGGGGCGAGCCTCGGCGGCGGGGAGGCGGGCGACTTCCTGGCCCCGACGGCGACCCTGCCGGCTACGGTGGCGCCGGGGGCCAGCCTGGCCCTCGACATGGGCTTCCGGCCCCGCAGCGCGGGGACACGGGCGGCCACCCTGCTGGTCGCCACCGGCGACCCGAGTCACCCCTCGCTCACCGTCGCCGTCCGCGGGCGGGGCGTGACCCGCGCCCTGGCGGGACCGGCCACCATCGACTTCGGCGTGGTGCGCGTGGGGACCAGCGTCTCCCGCGGCGTGCTCGTGCGGAGCACCGGGGACGGCGCGGTCATGCTCGTCGGTGCCGGAGTCGCCGGTGCCGCGGCCGGCAGCTTCACGGCGGGCGACCCGGCCTTGCCGGTCATCCTGGCCGCCGGCCAGAGCGTGGAGCTCGCCGTGGCGTTCGCCCCCGACGCGGTCGGGGACCGGACCGCGGTGCTGGTCATCGAAAACGACGCCGGCCCGCCGCTCGCGGTGACCCTGCGCGGCTCCGGCGCCGCACCCCAGCTGGAGGTGGACCCCGGGGCCCTCGAGTTCGGCAGCCACGCGCCCGGCGTGGCGGTGAGCCGCACGGTGACCATCCGCAACGCCGGGACGGCGCTCCTGCGGGTGGCGACGGTGCGCCTCGAGGGGCCGGGGCAGCCGGCCTTCGCGGTGGGGAGCGGGCCGGCCGACGCCCTGCTGCCCGCGGGCACCGCGACCGTGGAGGTCCGCTTCACCGCGGCCGCGGTCGGCACCGAGCTCGCGACGCTGGTCGTGACCGCCGACGACCCGCTGGTGCCGGAGGCGCGGGTGTCGCTCTCCGGTGCCGGCATGGCCCCCGAGCTGGCCATCGATCCCGCCGCGCTCGACTTCGGCGAGGTGGAGGTCGGCGGTGCGCCGGCGTGGCGGACCGTCACCATCACCAACCGCTCGGTCGACAACGTGTCGGTCACGGCGATCGCGGCGGAGGGGAGCGCGTCCTTCCAGCCGGGCGCCGACCTGCCCTGGACGCTGCCGCCCGGCGGCAGCATGACGGCCACCGTCGCCTTCGCGCCCACCGCCGCGGGCACGGCGGCGGCGCGCATCGCGCTCTCCCTCGAGGGCCTCGGCGCGACCACCCTCGCGGTGCCGGCGTCGGGCCAGGGGATCACGCTCCGGGTCCATGGCGGCGGGTGCCGGGTCGGCGGGCCCGGCGGCCCCCACCTGGGGCTGTGGCTGCTCCTCGCCCTCGCGGGGCTGCCGCGGCTGCGCCGCTGGCGTGGTCTGGTGGTGCCCTTCGCGCTCCTCGTCGCCGTGCCGGCGCGCGCCGACAGCATCGACCTCTCCGTGGTGCGCCCGGCGGCGGCCGATCCGATCGCGGGCGCCAGCGCGCCGCTCGGGCACCTCGAGCTGGCCTTCGGCGGCACCATGGCCTTCGCTCGCAACCCGCTGGTGCTCACCGTCCAGGGAGACGCGGCCACCCGCATCGGGCTGGTGCGCTCGCGCCTGACCGCCGAGGCCGGCGTCGCGCTGGGGCTGTTCGGGCGCGTCGAGCTGGGGCTCCGGCTGCCGGCGGTGGTGTACCAGGATGGCGCGGCGGGAGCGACCTTCGCGGCGCCCGCCGCCGCGGCGCTCGGCGACCTGGCGCTCGCCGCCAAGGTGCGCCTCTGGCGCCGGCCGACGTCCCTCGCCATCGGCCTCGTCACCACCGTGCCCACGGGCGACGCCGCGGCCTACGCCGGCTACGGCCGGGTCACCCTCGAGCCCCGGCTGATGTGGGAGTGGCGCGGGGAGGCGGGGCTGCTGGCGGCAGCCGCCGGCTACCGCTACCGTGCCGGGACCCCCGCCGCCGGCGGCCTGCCCGTCGGCGACGAGCTCACGGCGTCGCTGATCGTCGGCGTGCGGCTGGGTCGCAACCAGCTCCTCGCCGTCGAGGTCGTGGGGGCGACCCCGGTGCGGAGCTTCGGCGCGCGCGATCTGACCCCGCTGGAGGCGCTCGCCAGCCTGCACCTCACCTTCGGCCGCGGGAGCGCTGGTGCTGCGGTCGGCGGCGGCGTCGTGTCGGGCTACGGGGCGAGTGACTTCCGGGTCGCGACCGGCGGCGCCTGGCGCGTGGGGG